>CAYSHJ010001186.1:0-5373 GCA_964430385.1 uncultured Planctomycetaceae bacterium | reverse complement strand
CGGTCCCGCGAGTCGCGGCGAGTCTGCCGGATGCAACGGTCGTTCGCGTCGTTACGGATTTGCCGCGGGGGCTGAATCCCGCTGATACTAACGAATTCCAGGTGCGACGGAGAGTGGCCCCCGTTGGGCTTGCCCCAACGGAGCGATGACTGGCCAGCTACTCAACGCCGCTGTTAGCCTGCCTTCGCCCCCGTGGGACTTGTTCCCACGGAGCGAATGACTGAGCTGCTTCGCGTCGTTGCCCCCGTGGGGACAAGCCCCACGGAGAGCCAGCGGCCAATCATGGAATGTCTACGGTAGCGCACCAGTCATTGTTCCGTTGGGGCAAGTCCAACGGGGACAAAGCGCAGCACCTGGAATTCATGAGTGTCCCGAATTCCGCCTTGCGAACGGTGCTGTCAAACTTTGCCGGTTGGCAAAGCTTTTCCGGTTTTGCTGGTCGTGCCGGAAGTACCGGTCATTCTGGTTGTCCCGGTCCCGCGAGTCGCGGCGAGTCTGCCGGATGCAACGGTCGTTCGCGTCGTCACGAGTTTGCCACGGGGGTTGAGCCTAACGTTCGTAACGGTCTTACCGCCTGATCCGGATTTGTGGGTTTTGCCGAATGTTCCGTCCGATCCTTCTTTGCGGGAAGTGACGGACGAATGGCTTCGTCCGATTCTAACGAATGCAACGCTTGGCAGGCGGTTGCACAATACACGGAGGACGGGTCATGTTGCGCGCACATTGGTTGAAGAAAGTGGGGGAACTTTGTCGTCTTCATCCCAGCAAAAACACCACAGGACTCACGAAACGACGGCCCCCGGCCGTGGCGAGTCAGCCGGCGGAGGTATTGGAACAGCGTTAGATGCTCTCGGTGTCGGCTTTGTTCGTGGATGGGGAAGTGAACCTCGTCTCGGATGGCGAGGACGCCATTCGAGTCAGCGCGTCGGCGACGGGCAATCTGGTGGTCGAGACTGGTTCGGTGGTGCTCGATGCCCAAGGCTTGCCGACGGCGGGACAGTTCTATGCGCCACTTCTCTCCCTCCCGACGATTCCGGCGACCGACGTAACGTCGCTGATCATCGAAGGCAGCGATCAGGAAAACGTGATCGACGTCAGCCCTGTGACGGCGGCCGTGTTCACCAATTTGCAGAGCATCGAAATCGACGGACAGAACGGTGACGATTTGTTGACCGCTAGCGCTGACATCGCGAGCGACCTTTATGGCGGCGACGGCAACGATACGCTCATCGGCGGTGCGGCCAGCGACACGCTTCGTGGTGGTGACGGCAACGACGTGATCGCCGGCGACACGGGATTCGCCGCGATCATCGACACGAATGACACGGTATTGGTTCTTGGCCCAGGCGTCCGACTCGTGAGTGGCTCAACCGTCCGAACTGTCGGTGACGACGAGGTCTTGACCGTCTTCCAAGGTGCGCAACAATCCGTCTCCGGAGCGGGCACGGCGCTCTTTGACCTTGATGGAATTCCGAACGATCCTGTGCCTGAGGAAGTGCGCGTGCTTGGCCCCGATGTCGATCTCGCGCAGTTTCCCGATTTGGCTGGGACCCGGACAATCGTGGGAATCCCAACGGTCTCGAACACGGATCCCAATTCCACGATCAATTTCGTGTTTGGTGATCAAGCACACTCGGCGCGTGCCATTGGTAACGTGGCTCGATCGGCGGCGAGAGAAGTTCAGCTCAAGGATGACGGCTCAGCGCTGGTCTTTGGTCTGACAACGAATGGATCAGCCGACAGTTTGATCGGTGGCGACGGTGACGACTTGATTGTCGGATCGGTTGGCACCGACACAATCAACTCCGGTGACGGAAATGACACAGTCTTCGCCGGTGAAGGCAGTGACGTTGTCAGTTCCCAGAACGGAAGCGATCAGGTGTTTGGCGACGCTGGCAACGACACGCTCAACGGCGACGGCGGCAACGACACGGTCTCCGGCGGCGACGGCGACGACTCGATCCTGGGTGGCGAATTGGGCGACTCGCTGCAAGGCGACGCCGGCAACGACATCCTACGCGGCCAAGCCGGCCCCGACGTCATCAACGGCGGAACGGGAGACGACAGTCTCCTGGGTGACGGATCGAGCGACACTCTGAATGGCGACGACGGCGAGGACCAGATCAACGCGGGCGGTGGTAACGACGAAGTTCACGGCGGCTCAGGGAACGACAGCATCCTCGCCGGCGCTGGAAGCGATGCCGTGGATGGGGAGGACGGAAACGACACCATCAGGGGGCAAGCGGGTGACGATTTCATCCGTGGTGGGATTGGTGAGGATAGCGTCGATGGCGGCGCAGGGCGCGACACCATCCGAGGCAACCCGCCTGGAATCAGCATTTCAGACGCAATAGTCCGAGAAGGTGATGCGAATTTCGTGACTGCGCGGTTCACGGTCTCATTGACAGAATCACCGGATCTGCCGGTGACGATGTCGTACCGCACGGAAGACGATAGCGCGTTTATAAACGATGACGTTGTCGGGCAAACGGGTGACTATCGACGGACCTCCGGAACTCTCACGTTCCAAGCGGGTGAAACCACCAAGACGATCGATGTGCTGGTCAACGGCGATCTGTTCGGTGAACGGAATGAACAATTCCGCGTCATTCTTTTCGCACCGGTGGATGGCACTCCGACCAACGCGCTGATTTTGGACGACACGGGCATTGGAACCATCGAGAACGATCCGACGGACTCGATCGCTCGAATTTCGATCAGTAGCGCGGCACCAGTCGTCGAGGGAACTCCCACTGCGACGGTTTCGGATGCGCGAACCGCGAGGTTCTCGCTGAATTTGGCGGCACCCGTGCCGAGAGACGTGTCGGTCGATGTTCGGACGGTTTCGGGAACGGCAGGCGCTGGTACGGATTTCGGAGTGGTGATAACGACGGTCACGATTCCCGCAGGCCAAACGCAATTAAACATTGATGTCACGACAACTTCAGACAACGTGACAGAGACACCGAATGAAGAGACCTTCGGTGTTGTCATCCAGCCGACGAGCCTGACGGATGTTGTCGACGTTGCCCGTGCCGATGCGATCATCGTCGATGACGATCAGCCGGGAGTACGTGGTAACTTCGCGATCCTGAATGACCCGGCCAACCCCAATACGATTGCGGCCATCGATCCCAATTTTCCGCAGACTCCGCTGTACACGATTCCGGGTTCTGTCGGGGTCGCATTGAATGCCACCGGGGTGAATGGACTGGCCTATGATGGCGACCGTTTGTACCTCGTGGCGGCGCCGTCGAGCGACCTCTACACATTGGACGTGAACTCAGCGAACCTGGCGAATCCGATTCCACCGTGGCAATTGCTGACGACTCTCGGGGGCGTTAGCGGCGTCATCCGGGGGCTGGCGTGCCTCGGAGGCGGGGCAAACGTCCAACTTTTCGCGCTGAACGTCCAAAGCAACGGCAACAACGCCAGCAGCATCTTGGAATACGATCCGAACACGGCCATGATTCCCGCCGTGCTGCAGCCGGTAACGGAGTATGTCATCGAATTACTCTCCACCCTCGCATTCTTTGGCGCGAACGGTGGGGGCGCTCGCACCCTTGACAAGTCTTTGTTGGGTTTGGCCGCATTTGAGAACGGAGCCGGAGCCAACGACCGCCTCTACGTTTTGAATCAGAACACGATTTTTGCAGCTGACGGCGATACTCCCACTGGAACATTCCGAGCCCTTCCAAACGTCGATGTGTTGGAACTGCAACTTGTCGGAGCGACGCCCACTGTTCCCGCGAATGCCGATATCGTGGATTACTGGTCGGCGACATATCGTGAGAGCCAATCGAGTATCTTCTTTACCGAGACGGTCTTCCGGTACAATCTCGGAACCCCGGTTTCGATTGGGGCCGTTCGTGATCCCGCCAACCCAGCAGCTCCCGATCCCATAATCCTCGTCGGTACGAACGAAGGAACCGATCATCGCTTACTTCCGTTCACGACCTTCGGTCAGATCGAAAACACTGGAGCCACGATTACAAACTTGCGGCAATCAGACGTGCAATCCGTCCCGAATGGGGTGGAAGACTTGGCCGGCGATTTCAACATTACGTTGACCGCACGCCCCACAAATTTGAATGCCACTTTGAGCTCATCCTTGGTTCCTCTCGTGGCAACCTCTATTCCCCTCAACCGATCGGAGCCAATTGTCTTGACGTCGGGATTAGGTGACGGAAACATCATGGTCGGTGTGGATGAACTCGGTGCCTTCGGAACGTCTATTTTTACCCTCTCTGGGACGGCGAACTCATCGAATGCGTTTTTTGATCCAATCACGGATGTGCCAGTTGGCACGACGGTTGCGGATGTGCCAGCTGGCACGACGTTGGAATCGGGTGTTGCACTGCGACTGGGAATTCAGAACTCGCGAGATTTCATGACTCTCGGTAGTATCGGCGGTTCGAGTTTGGCGAGCGCCATCCCAGTCAATCCGACAATCGTCACACGGACTGCATCCAGTGTGGAAACGCAATTCAGCTACGGAGGATTCGATTGGACCTTGGTGCAGACGGTGGCGCCTGCGTTTGATCGAAACAACCAACAAATTGGCTCGGTTTTGACTCAGAATTATCTGCTGCGGAATGCCACGGCGACCGACACGAGCATTGAATTTGCGCGATATCTTGACAGCAATCTGGTGCTCTCCCCCAACAGTGTTATTCAGGACGGGGGTGGTGTTTTGACGTCCAGTGACGGCCGGCAGTACTTGTTCACGACGGACTTCGCTGGCCAGGCTTCGGTTTCGGACAACTATGTGGCCGTGACCGCCTATGTTGAAGGTGCGACGGACGCGACGCTCAATACCTCGGTCAACCGACACTTCGATATCGACGCATTTGCTAATGTGAGAAGTCGGATTCTGTCGGGATCGCCGTTGTTAGATGCCGTCACCGGTGATGTCCGCCCGCTTGATGGTTTCGTTGATGCTCTGCGATTTCAGTCATTGCCCGCGCAAGTGAGCAACGCTTACGACGTCACCACCGGGTTAAACAGTGCGTTGGTCGTGGCACCGCAGCAGACGTTGCGGTACGTGACACAGACATTCTTCGCCAACGGTGCGCCGCAGGACTTGGTCATCAATCGCGGATTGTCAGCGGCGTCGAATGATTCGCTGTCCGGTGGTACCGAGGACGATTTCCTCTTGGGCGTGGCGGGCGACTCGACGATCAGTGGTGGTGCTGGAAATGACTTGATTTTGGCGGGGCCGGGGAACAATGTGCTTCTGGGTGGTGCCGGAAACGATGCGTTGTTCGGCAACGACGGCGATGATTTGCTTTTGGGTCAGGGTGGCGCGGATACGCTCGATGGTGGCGCGGGGAATGACAGCCTGGTTTGGCGTGGGGAAGGGAATGACTCCTT
>CAYSHJ010001185.1:0-10508 GCA_964430385.1 uncultured Planctomycetaceae bacterium | reverse complement strand
AAGGTCGAACTGCTGCCGTATCAGCTCGACGGGATCGCGTTCGCGGTCGGAGCGGGCCGGGCGATCCTCGCGGACGACATGGGCCTCGGCAAAACGATGCAAGGCATCGGCGTCGCTGAGTTGCTCGCGCGGGAAGCGGGCATCAGGCGGGTGTTGATCGTTTGCCCGGCATCGTTGAAGTCGCAGTGGCGGAGCGAGATTCACCGATTCTGCCATCGCGACGTGCAACTCATCACCGGTCGGGTCGCCGAGCGGCTGCCGCAGTATCGGAGCGAGGTGTTCTTCACCATCTGCAATTACGAGCAAGTGCTGCGCGACGTCCAAGCCATTGAGACCGCACCGTGGGATTTGATCGTGCTCGACGAAGGTCAGCGCATCAAGAACTGGGAGGCGAAGACGACGCAGGTGGTCAAGAGTCTGCGGTCGCCATTCGCGCTGGTGCTCTCGGGCACGCCGCTGGAGAACCGGTTGGAGGACTTGTACTCGGTGGCGACGTTCATCGACGCAGGGCGGCTGGGGCCGGCGTTTCGGTTCTTTCACCGGCACCGCATCGTGGACGATAATGGCAAAGTCATCGGTTACAAAAACCTCGACCGGCTTCGCGAGACGCTGCGGCCGGTGTTGCTGCGTCGCACGCGCGAGTCGGTCAAGCTCGACCTGCCGCCGCGTACGACCGAATACCTCCGCATCACGCCGACCGATGAACAAGTGGAACTGCATCGCGGTTTCTTGCAGATCGTCAGCCAGATCGTCAACAAGCCGTTCATGACCGAGATGGACTTGTTGCGACTGCGGCAAGCGCTGCTGATGTGTCGTCTCGCCGCCAACAGCACCTACCTCGTCAACAAACAGAAGCCGGGGTTCTCGTCCAAGCTCGAGCAGCTCGCGGAATTGTTCGACCGGCTGTTTGAAGAACCCGATCGCAAGGTGGTGCTATTCTCCGAATGGACCGGGATGTTGGACTTGATCGAGCCGATGCTCAAGTCGCGGAGCCTGCGATTCGCGCGGCTGGACGGCTCGGTCCCGCAAGGCCGCCGCCCGGCACTGGTTCACGAGTTTCAAACGGACGCCGATTGCAAGCTGTTCCTCGCGACGAATGCCGGCTCGGTCGGGTTGAATCTGCAAGCGGCGAACACGGTCATCAACGTGGACCTGCCGTGGAACCCCGCCGTGCTGGAGCAACGCATCTCTCGCGCACACCGCATGGGCCAATCGCAGCCGGTCCAGGTTTTCATCCTCGTCACGCTGGACACGCTCGAAGAAAGCCTGCTCAGCACGCTGATGCTCAAGCGGGATTTGGCCCTCGCCGCGCTGGATGCTGAGTCCGACGTCAATCAAATCGAGATGAAGTCGAACAGCGACGACCTCAAACGACGCTTGGAAATCCTGTTGGGCGCGAAGGCCGAAGGTCCGGTGGACGAATCTCAGAAACTCGACCGCGCCGTCGAAGTGGCCGCGGTCGCGACGATCGAACCTCACGAGGCCAACACTCACTCGCAAGACACGAGTGCCACGAGCGACAACGAGGCTAACCGCCAACGCCGCGAACGTGTCGCCGCCGCTGGTGGTGAACTGCTCGGAGCGGCATTCCAGTTCCTCGGCGAACTCGTCGCACAACAGCATCCCCGAGGCGAACCAACACCCGAACTGGCTCTCAACCTCAAGAACCGCCTTGCCGAGTGCCTTGAGCCAGACGACTCCGGCCGCCAACGCCTGACGATTACTTTGCCCAACACCGCCGCGCTCGATTCAATGGCCAATGCTCTGGCCAGATTGCTGTCGGTCGGAGACGCGGGCGGGAAGTAGTCGCGGAAGCTCTCGTCAGAAATGCCCTCGAGAGCTCAGGGAATTCGACGTTGAGTTGAACGGTAAGAGATGTCCTGACACGATTGAATTTCTGGCTTTCAGTGCGAAGAATCGTCGGTCATAATGCTGACCGCCGCAACTGGTCGTTTCTGACGAGCACCGCTTATGTCGCAAGCTTTGGCCATCCCTGAAACTCAACAATTCGTCCTCGACGGTATGACGTGGCGATCTTATGAACGGGCGCTGCGCACGTTTGATGGTCGTCGAGTTCGCATCAGTTTCTCGCGCGGAGTGTTGGAGATCATGACGCTCTCGCCGGAGCACGAACGCCTGAAGTATCTGCTGGCTCGGGTGGTGGATGTTCTGGTCGAAGAACTGGGTTGGGATTCCGCGAACTTTGGTTCGATGACGTTCAAGCAACGTCCGAAGGGCATGGAACCGGACGAATGCTTTTGGATCGCGCACGAATTGGACGTGCGTGGCCGCGACACGCTCGACCCCGCCGCCGGATTTGGTGCTCGAAATCGAAGTCAGCCACAGCGTCGTCAGCCACAGCGTCGTCAACCGCCTGGCGATCCTGGCGGCGATGGGAGCCACCGAAGTCTGGCGCTACGACGGACAACGTCTCCGAGTCATGCTGTTGGGCACCGACCGCAAGTTTCACTCAGCCCAGACCAGCCATTCATTCCCATTTTTGCCGCTGGAGGAAGTCGTCCGTTTTCTGAACCAACGAACCACCCACAGTAACACCGCCATCCTCCGCTCGTTCCGCACCTGGGTTCGCGAACAAATCGCTGACTTCTGGCCAAAGGTCCAACTCGCACGCCCTCAAGCCTGACTCGCCCAATTCTGCTTCCCACGGACGATGGCCTCGCAGCCGAATTGTCCCGCAATCCGTCGCGCCGAGTGCATCACCCATGACGACTCCGGCCGGCAGCCAACCTCTTTTTGCAGGGTTGGATTTCAGCTCAGGTTGAGCCAGATTACTGTTCGCCAAGTGGATCGGCCACGTCGCGATTGCGGTCCGAAGTTTTCGAGGTCGACAAATGTGCGATTCTATCGGCGAGGCCCGTCTCCTTTCGGCTGGCGTGGCACGAGCCATCATCACGCCGCCGATTGGCATTCGGCTGCTGGGTTATACGGTTCAGGAGGGTTGCTCGCAGGATGTCGAGCGCGAACTGACGGCGACCGTGCTCGTGATGTCCGACGGTGGCACGAGTGTTGTGATCGTTGGGCTAGATCTGCTGTTCGTGCCGATGCCGTACTCGGATCGGATTCGCACCGCGATCGGCCAGCGGCTGGGCATTCCGGGTGAGAACGTGTTGCTCAACGGCAGTCACACACATTTGGGACCGATGTTTCCCGGCTGGCAACAGGAAGAGTCACCGCAGCAGGACTTGCAAGAACGGTATGTCGAGCATTTAGAAAATGTGCTCGTCGGTGCGGCGTGGGCGGCGTGGTTGAAGCGGCAACCGGCGCGGTTGGGAAGCGGGCGCGGGGCGGCTCTTCTGGGAGTCAATCGTCGCGAGAAGATGCCGGACGGCGGCATCATCATCGGCGAGAATGTTGACGGGCCGATCGACCGCACGGTGGATGTGATCCGTATCGACGATCTGGCCGGCAAGCCGCTGGCGGTGGTGATGTCGGCGGCGTGTCACACGGTCGTGCTGGGTCCGAAGACGTTGTCGTATTCGCCCGACTTCATCGGGCCGGCTCGCGAATTGATTGAATTGGCGATCGGTGCTCCGTCGCTGTTTTTGCAAGGAGCGGCGGGGAACATCAATCCGGCCTGCGGCATCGGCAGCGGCGGGCCGGAGCAATTCGAAGACTTGCACCGGCTGGGCCTGATGCTCGGCGGCGAGACGTTAAAAATCTGGGCGCAGATTCGGACGCACAACCGCCGCGGCCCGCGCCGGATCGTGCGATCTGTCGCCGCGATTTCGACCTGGGATTATGAGCCGACTCCGCCAGACACAATCGATCATCTGTCTGTGACTCGTCGTCGCTTAAATCTGCCACTGGCACCACTGCCTGATCTGGCGACTGCCGAGGTGGATTTGGCACGCACTCGTGCGGCGCGAGATGCGGCGTTTGCCGGCCACTCGATCGGCGCGAAAAACGTCGCTCAGCGAATGTTCGCGTGGGCCGAGCAGCGGTATCGGTTGGTCTTGGCCGGCAACCGTGTCATCACGCGCGAGATCGAACTGTGGGCGATGCGGATCAATGACATTGGCATCGCGGCCGTCTCGGCCGAACCGCTGACCGAGCTGGGCCTGGAAATCAAACTCCGCTCGCCGCTGTCGCACACGCTATTTCTCGGCTACAGCAACGGCTGCATTGGCTACATCCCGCCGCCCGAAGCGTTCGCCGAAGGAGGCATGGAAGTCATCGAGTCGCATTACAACTACCTGCTCGCATCGCAGCTCACGCCCGAATGGGGACCGATGGTCGTTGAGACGACGCTGGAGATGCTGGCGGAGCTGGGTTAGAGAAGGCCAATTTCAGATTTCAAATTTCAAATTTCAGATTGCAAATTGGAAGACCAGGACGGCCTGAGTGCCCCGATTTTGCAATTTGCAATTTGCGATACCTTGCCGAATCGGAAATGAGTCCATGACGAACAAACTCTTCGCGGGTAAAACGGCTTTGGTGACAGGTGGCGCACGGGGCATCGGGCGGGCGGTCTGCCGGATGTTGGCGGCGGAGGGAGCACGCGTCGCGGTGAATTATCTGCGTCACACTGCTGCGGCCGAGGAGACCTTGCGGCTGATCGAAGCCGAAGCCGAGCGAGTCATCGCCGTGCAAGCGGATGTGTCAAACGCCGAGGATGTGCGGCGGATAATTGACACGGTGCGGTGCGAGTTGGGGTCGGTTGATCTGCTGGTGAACAACGCCGGCATTGCCGAGTCGAAACCGCATACGGCGGTTTCGTTCGCGCGGTGGCGCGAGATGTTCGCGGTCAATGTGGATGGTCCGTTTCTCACGACGTGGGCGGTCAAGGACGAAATGCTGACGCGCGGCTTTGGGCGGATCGTGAATATCTCATCGCTGGCGGCGAAGATTCTCAAGCCGGACATGATCGACTACGCCACGACGAAAGCGGCGGTGATGGCCTTCACGCGACACTGTGCGGCGGCACTTGCGCCGCACGTGCGAGTCAACTGCGTCGCGCCGGGACTGACGAATACCGATCTCGCTCAGTCGGCGAATCCGGACGAAGTCGCGCGGTTGGTCGCTGCCACGCCGCTGGGACGCATGGCCGAACCGGCCGAGATTGCCAACGTCGTGCGGTTTCTTTTGTCCGAGGATTCAAGCTTCGTCACCGGCCAGACAATCGTCGCATGCGGAGGTCGTTCATGACCGCGCCGCAAATCCAGATTCCACCGCCGAGTGGAATCGACGCGGAGCCGTTCTCGCTGCGGAAATGTTGGCGGCTGCTGGGCAGCTTCGGGCCAGCGGCGGTGGTCGCATCGCTGTCGCTGGGAGCGGGCGAAACAATCATGGTCTGCGGACTCGGCTCGTGGTCGGGGTTCGGGCTGTTGTGGATGCTGGTGCTGAGCGTCGTCATCCGCGCCGGCTTCGTGATGTATCTGGTCGGCCGCTATACGGCGGTGACCGGGCAGTCGTTCGCGCATCGCGTCGCCGCGTTGCCCGGCCCGCGCGGCTGGTTGCTGATGTTGTTCGTTGCGGCCGAACTGGCTGTGCTCGCGACCGGCTTGACCGCAATCGCCAAGCCGTGCGGCAATCTCGGCGTGTTCCTGCTTGGCGAAAAGTTGGGACTGGCCGACACGCTGGGACTGACGAATCCCGACACCGCGCGGCTGTGGGTCAATGGGATCACGTCGGTTTTTCTCGGAGCCGCGCTGGCCGTAAGTCTCGGATCAAGCTACGTGTCGCTCGAAAAACAGCAGATCATCATCTGTGGCTTGATGGTCGCCGGGACGGCGGCGGCCACGATCTTCGTCGGTCCTGATTTGATCGAGATGTTTTGGGGCGCGATCCGCTTCGGGTATTTGCCGCCCGCGCCCGATTGGGCACCGCCGGCGGCGAAGAATGAATACGTGCTCAACTTGGCGACGATCTTCGGTTACGTCGGCGGCAGTCTGTCGGGCTATATCGCGTATTCGAGTTGGGTTGGCCTGCACGGCTGGGGCTTGGCCGGCAACGCGACAGCTCGCGACTACGCCAATCAATCCTCGAAGCAAGACCACTTGCCCGCCGATCCGCAGCAAGCCGCGTATCTGCGACGATTGTTGACGCCGCTGCGCTGGGACGTGACGCTCGGAGCCGCCGTGCTGCTAACGGTCACGGCTGCGTTCTTGTCGGCCGGCGCGACCGTGCTGTATCCGCGGCACCTGTCACCCGGCGCGGGGGAGGAATTCTCGCTGCTCACCAAACAAGCGGTGATCTGGGAACAAATCAGTGCGTGGCTGGTCCCGGTTTACTACTTCGCCGTCCTGCTGGCCTTGTGGGGCACAATCGCCAGCGTGCCCGAAGCGGTCGCTCGCGTGACGTACGATTTGCTCGCCGCCGTCCGTCCCCAGACACGACAAATTCCGTTTCGCAAATTGCTGACGATTCTTGTCGCCTGGTTTTTCGTGTCGTCCCAGTTCTGGAACTGGGGCGACTTTCGTTTCAACCTGCTGACTCAAATCGGCGCGCTGGTCACGGTCAACCTTGGCGTCGGCATCGTCTGCCTGCTGGCGACCTACTACAACGCAACGCTGCCGCCGCTGTATCGAACCCGCTGGTGGGTGACTCTCGGTGGTGTGATTTCGGGGATCATTTTGCTGATGGCGTTCGTTGCGACGGCGGTCGGGTTGATCATGAAGCTGCGCTGAGAAGAGGCAATGCAAATTGCAAATTGCAAATTGAGAAATGCAAATTGGCAGAAACGAGGGGAAGGTTTCTATGAACTCAGATGAATTGGCAGACCGCATGTTGGACTTCGCGGCGCGAGTTGGAAAGGTTGTTGATGCGCTTCCTGACACGCGGCTAGGGCGACACATCGCGGGACAGCTCGTGCGATGCGGAACGGCGGCGGGGCCGAACTACGAAGAGGGCTGCGCCGCCGAGAGCCGTGCGGACTTCATTCACAAGTTGCGCATTTGTCTCAAAGAACTGCGAGAGTCACGTTCCTGGATTCTGCTCATCATCAAGGCCGAACTGCTCGGCAATAAGAAAATGGCCGCCTTGCTCGACGAAAGCACTCAATTGTGCAACATCGTCGGCAAGTCCATCGTGACGGCTGCCAGCAAAATCACCAAAAAGAAGTAGCTGACAAGTCGTCGGCCGCCGCAGTGTCCTCAATTTGAAATTTGCATTTTGCAATTCGCAATTTGCATTGATCGCTTCGTGGAGACAGTCGGATGTCTACGTCGATCGAACTAATGACCGCCTTTGCCGCGAGTCGACCGAAAAGCGCCGCGATGTTTGAGCGGGCGAGATCTGTGCTTGGCGGGGCCGTCGGGCATGACCTGCGGTATTCGCTGCCGATGCCGATCTACATTCAGCGAGGTCAAGGCGGACGCAAGTGGGACATTGATGGCAATGAGTACATCGACTTCCTGATGGGCAACGGCGCGCTGCTGTTGGGACATGCCGATCCCGAAGTGATCGATGCGATCTCCCGCGCGGCGGAACTTGGAACGCACTTTGGTAATGATCACCCGCTCCACATTGAATGGGCCGAGCTGGTGCAGCGGCTGATTCCGTGTGCGGAACGAGTCCGGTTCACCAATTCGGGGACCGAAGCGACTCAGTTGGCGTTGCGGATCGCGCGCGCCGCGACGGGCCGCAATCGCATTCTCCGATTCGCAGGGCATTTTCACGGCTGGCACGATGACGTGGTGCATGGGTTTCAGCCGCCGTTTGAAGCGGACGGATCGCTCGGCGTGCCGCCGCATGTCCGGCAAGGGCTGATCACGATTCCAGACGGCGATTTGAATTTGCTCGACGAGACGCTGGCGGCGAACAACGACATTGCAGCGGTGATTCTCGAACCGTCCGGCGCGTCGTGGGGCCGAGTACCCATCGACGTGAATTGGCTGCGCGGCGTGCGTGAAGCAACCACTCGGCGCGGCGTGCTGCTGATCTTCGATGAAGTCGTGACCGGTTTTCGATTCAGTTCCGGTGGAGCGCAGCAGTTCTATGGCGTGACACCCGACGTGTGCTGCCTGGCGAAAGTCCTGGCCGGCGGGATGCCCGGCGGAGCGGTCGCCGGTCGGGAAGCGGTGATGCAAGTCTTCGACATCACCGGCGACCCGCATCACGACCGGCATCAGCGGGTCGTTCATTTCGGCACGTTCAACGCTTCGCCCACGGCGGCTGCCGCTGGCATTGTGGTACTACGTCGCGTGGCCGGCGGCGCCGCCATCGAACAAGCCAATGCTGCCGCGCTTCGACTGCGCGACGCCTGGGACGCGGTCCTCGAACGGCACGGAATCGCCGGATATGTCTATGGACCAGCCTCTACGTACCACGTCTATTTCGAAACGGATCCTGACCGTGTGCGGCAAGCTCAGTCGCGCCGCGATCTGCACACGTCCGATGCCGCGCGGCTCAAAGGAATGCCGGGCCGGCTCATCGCGCGGTATCAACTGCGGATGCGTTTGGGTGGTGTGGATAACATGAGTTCAACCGGCGGATTGACGTGTGCCGCACATTCACCCGACGACACTGATCGCGCGACATCCGTGTTTGAACAGACTGTGATCGCACTCCGCAACGAAGAACTCATTTTCCCGCTCACCTGAAACCTGTGAAACCAAGGAGAACCTCATGAGCCAACCACAAATCCCCACCGCTCACACGCCTGTGGAACTGCCACCGATGCCGATTGATCCAGCTTGGGTCCAGGAAGGAACACCGACCGCTCGTGGAGCCGTGTTGACACAGTCGCAGGACAAATTGTTGTCGTCCGGTTTTTGGAGTTGCACGGCCGGCAAGTTTCAGTGGGTTTTTTCGTGGGATGAGTTTGTTTGCATTCTCGAAGGCGAAGTCACCATCCGCGAAGCGGGCGGTGCGACGCACACGCTGAAGGCCGGCGACGTGGCTCATTTCCCACGCGGCCTGACAACGTATTGGCACGTGCCGCAGTACGTCCGCAAGTTCTTCACGCTGCGCACGGTCGAACCATTCAACCTGTGAGCGATGTAGCAGTTCGATTCGCTGGACGACCGCTGTCCACGTGCCGTAGAGACCGTTGTTTACCGCGACCAGGTTGCTCGAAAGAGATCCGAGCCGCGATGACAAGGCATCGTCGCTATGAGCGTTGGTAACTCATCTCATGGTCCGCGAACGCCGCGCGTCCTCAGTTGCGGACTAACCACGGCAGCGGCGCGGCGGCCGGCGGCAGTTGCACGACATCGACGGCAATCACCTTGTCGTGCGTCGAGATCTCGGCCAGCGATTCTGCGGACGGGGCGTTGTCCAGATTCAACACGGCGACCGCCGGACCGCCGGGAACCTTGCGACCCAAGGACAAGTGCGCGATGTTGACGTTGTGTTTGCCAAAGACCGTCCCCATGAAGCCAATCAGGCCGGGGGCGTCGATGTGATGATACATCAACAACTGCCCGTCGAGATAGGCGTCCAAGTGGAAGTCGCCGAGCTTCACGAGTCGCAGGAACTGATTTCCGAAAATCGTGCCGGCGGCGGTGAGTTCGCCGGTGTCGGTGACGACCGTCGCGCTGACCAGCGTTGAGAAATCGCCGCGCTCGGAGGATGAAGATTCGGTGATGTTGATACCACGCTCGCGAGCCAGCATTTCGGCGTTGACGATGTTGACGCCGCTGTCATCTGCGGAGCGCATCAGGCCGGACGTGAAACTGGCGGTGATCAGTTTGGTCTTTTTCGTCGCGGCGTCGCCGCGGTAATGCAACTTCGCCGATTGAATCCTCGCCGACTTCTGGAGCTGACTCATCAGCAAGCCCAAGCGGTAGCCGAGGTCGAGGTACGGCTTCATGTCTTTCATTTCGGCGGCGGTGATCGGCACGAGGTTCACCGCGTAGCGGACCTCGTTCCGCAGCAGGAAGCCGGTGATGATCTCGGCCGCTTCGACGGAGACCGACTCTTGAGCCTCATCGGTTGATGCTCCCAAATGCGGCGTGATGAGCACATTGGGCAGCTTCAGCAGTCGATGATCGGCTGGCGGCGGTTCTTCGACGAAGACGTCGAGCGCCGCACCCGCGACGTGTCCGGATTGCAGTGCGTCGGCCAGAGCGTTCTCGTCGACGATGCCGCCGCGAGCACAGTTGATGATCCGCACACCCTTCCGCATTGTCGCGATGCGCGCTGCGTTGATCAGGCCGCGCGTGCTGTCGTCGAGCGGTGTATGAACCGTCACGTAATCGCAGCGGGTCACGATCTCGTCGACATCGCGGACCAATTCGATCCCTTGTTCGGCGGCGCGGTCGGCGGAGAGGAACGGATCGTAGCCGATGACTTTCATTTCGAGACCGAGCGCTCGCTTGGCGACGGCTTGTCCGATGCGACCCAGGCCGACCACAGCCAGCGTCTTGCCGGCGAGCTGCGTGCCCGTGAATTTCTTGCGGTCCCACTTGCCGGACTTCAGGCTTGCGTCGGCGGCGGCCACGTTGCGGGACAAGGCCATCATCATGGTGATCGTATGCTCGGCGGTGCTGGTCGTGTTGCCCGCCGGCGTGTTCATGACGACGATCCCTTCGCGAGTCGCCGACGGA
>CAYSHJ010001184.1:0-2056 GCA_964430385.1 uncultured Planctomycetaceae bacterium | reverse complement strand
TGCACGCCCCGCACCCGTACCTCGCGCAAGTCAGGGAGCAGTTCGAGCGTCTCGCCCGGCTTGGCCGAGACGCTCTGCACCGAGCCAGTCACCACCGTGCCGTGTCCCGCGACGCTGAACACGCGGTCGATCGGCAGGCGGAATAGATCCATCGCCTCCGGTAAAACGACTTCGTGAGCGATCCGCGCGAGCGTGGCTTTCAGTTCATCAAGGCCGGCTCCGGTCTCCGACGAGACAGGCACGATCGGACAGCCTTCCAAGAAAGTGCCCTGCACCAATTCTTCGATGTCCGACGCGACGAGTTCCACAAAGTCCGGCTCGACCAAGTCGATCTTCGTGATCACGACCAAACCGGCGGGAATCCCGAGCAGTTCCATGATTTCCAGATGCTCGCGCGTCTGCGGCATCACGCTGTCGTCGGCCGCGATCACCAGCATTGCCAGGTTCACGCCGGTCGCGCCGGCAACCATGTTCTTCACGAACCGCTCATGCCCCGGGACGTCGACCACGCCAAACGTGATGCCGTCGTGCTCGAAGTGCGCGAAGCCAAGATCAATCGAAATCCCGCGAGCCTTCTCCTCGGGCAACCGATCCGTGTTGATCCCGGTCAGACGTCCTACCAGCCGCGTCTTGCCGTGATCAATATGCCCGGCCGTGCCGATCAGGATGTGCTTGGCGTTGGTGCTGAGTGTCATCGCATCGACCCCCTCTCCATTTCGGGAGAGCAGGCGCGACATGGTAGCAGTGAAGCACGCAGGAGGTTGAGGGACATCAACTGGGCTGCTTCCGTTCCCGAATCCAGTCGGTGTGGAACGTCTTCCCGCGCGGCTGATCGATTCGCTCGTAGGTGTGAGCCCCGAAGTAATCGCGCTGCGCTTGCAGCAGGTTGGCGGGCAGGCGGGCTTGTCGGTAACCGTCGAAATAACTCAATGCCGCGCTGAGGACTGGAACCGGCAGGCCCAACTGCACCGAGGTGGCGATGGCTCGACGCCAACTCGGCTGAGCTTTCTCGACCGCTGTCCGGAAGAAGTCGTCCAGCAGCAAGTTTTCGAGGTTCGGATTCTTGTCGAACGCGGCCTTGATGTCGCCCAGAAACCGCGAGCGAATGATGCAGCCGCCGCGCCACAAAAGCGCGATGTTTCCGTTGTTCAGCTTCCAGCCATATTCTTTCGCGGCCGCGTCGAGCTGCACGTAACCCTGCGCGTAGCTACACAGCTTCGAAGCGTACAGCGCCTGCCGGACGTCTTCGATGAACTGTTTCTTGTCGCCGCTGAACTTAACGTCCGTCGGGCCTTGCAGAAGCTGCGAGGCGCGCACGCGAGCGTCCTTCTGAGCCGACAGGCAGCGGGCGTAAACCGCTTCCGTGATCAGCGTCGTCGGCACGCCCAGGTCGAGCGCGTGTTGGCTCATCCATTTGCCAGTGCCCTTCTGCTGAGCCGTGTCCAAGATCTTGTCGACGAGGTGTCCGCCGACGGCATCCTTGACCGAGAAGATGTCGCGCGTGATCTCGATCAGATAGCTTTCGAGTTCACCCGTGTTCCAATCGCTGAAGACTTGGAACAGTTCCTCGTTGGTTAACCCCAGCGTGTTCTTCAGAATGAAATACGCTTCGCAGATGAGCTGCATGTCGCCGTACTCGATCCCGTTGTGAACCATCTTGACGTAGTGCCCGGCTCCCGCGTCACCGACCCAATCGCAACAGGGGATGTCGTTGTTCGGGCCAACCTTGGCCGAGATCTTTTGCAGGATCTCCTTCACAAACGGCCAGGCCTCGATGTGTCCGCCCGGCATGATGCTGGGGCCTTTGAGTGCCCCTTCCTCGCCACCCGACACACCCGTGCCGATAAATCGCAGGCCGGCCGACTTGAGTTCTTCATGCCGGCGATTGGTGTCGCGGAAGTCCGAGTTGCCGCCGTCGATGATGATGTCGCCCGGCGCGAGCAGCCGCTGGAGTTGTTGGATCGCCGCATCGACCGCTGCTCCGGCCTTGACCATGATCATCACTCGGCGGGGAGTCTTCAGGTTCGCCACGAACTCTTCCGGAGTGTGATAGCCC
>CAYSHJ010001183.1:0-2199 GCA_964430385.1 uncultured Planctomycetaceae bacterium | reverse complement strand
TCAGTGGCGTGGTGGTTCACGTCATCGCCGCACAGTTCTCATCGCCGCCGCGCTTCTCTTCGCACTCGCCGCCGCGATCGTCATCAAAATCAGCGACCGTGCCGAGCTGGTCATCACGTCCACCGAACCGGGCCTCGAAGTCAAAGTCATCCAGTTGGCTCAGCCGGAGCAAGAGCGGACACTGACCATCGGCGAGAACTCCGTGCGAGTCCGTTCGGGCCAGGTCGAGGTCGTGCTCACCGGAGCCAACGCCGACGAGTACGAAGTCGTCGGCGAGAAAATCGTGCTCAAACGCTTCGGCCGAGAAGTCGTCGAGATCAAGCGCCGCAAATTGACCGCGTCCAACAGCACGAACAACGCGACGGCCAAACCTCTGGATGCCGAGCCTTCATCTCGCCCCTCACCCCTCGCAACTCGCCCCCCCTGGGATGCCCTTGATCCCGCGCAGATTCCGGAGGCGGAGCTAGTCCCACGTCAGCCGGAAGGCCTGGTCGCCGTCCTGGGGCAACATCGCCGACGAGTTTGGAACACGATCCGTTCCTCGTCGGTTTCTCCGGATGGCACTCAATTCACGTTGACGACGGACGACGGTCTGTATTTGTTCGGTCGAGACCCCAAGCAACCGGCTCGATTCTTCCACTCTGCTGGCGAAATGTCTGCGACATTTCTGCCCGATGGAAGGATCGCCGCGTTCGTTCATGACAACGTTGCGAATCGACAACTGCTACGGATCTTCGCCAAGCCTCGCGACGGAATGCCGCTGGAAAAACAAGCAGAGACATTGGTCGATCCCCGCGATGCTGTAATCCCCCATCCAGCAGCGTCTTCAGACGGTCGTTGGCTGGCGGGATTTGATTTGCCAGCGAGCATTGGCCTGTGGAGACTCGGCGACGCTCCACCTCAGCGAGCCGCCAAGTTCGTACTCCCCAAACCAGACGTGAACATCCCACCATTCAGTTTTTCTCCCGATGCTCATTGGTTCTGCTTCACGGACAGCTACCAAGGCCAAAGTGCGATCCATCTGATTGATCTGCGGGGCGACACGCCACGCGAAGCCACCGTTCTGAAGGCCGATGCCGACGAAAAATCTGATGCCCCCGCGAAGGGTTTCGAGCATGCGGCCTTCCTGTCGGACGGTCGCTTGGCCACCGCCGATCGCAACGGCCGCACTTGGTTCTGGACAATCAACGACGGGGAACCAGAACGAGTCGGCAGCATTCGCGCTACAGGGCGGATTGCCGCAGCCGCGCAATCGTTGCACCTCGTCGTTGGTATCGGCGGCTCGACGTTCGAGGTTTGGGATCTCGCCGCTGATCCACCACAATTGCTTGGCACTTCCTCGCCGTCATTTCCGTCAGGCGGTGTGACGACTCTCGCGATCGCGCCCAATGGGGCGACCGTCGTCACCGGCCATCAGTACGGGACAGTCCGATTCTGGAATGTTTCCCCAGCCGGAGTGACCGAACTCGATCCACTGACTGCCAATCTAAACACCATAGTTTCGGGGCAATCACCAGTCAAAGTCGTCAATCAACTGTTATGCGCTTCAATGGAATTGAACCCTGACCGTCTCGGCATTTGGCGACCGACACGCGACGGTCTGCGAGCGGTTTCCGAGGAATCAAATTCCCGCTTATTATTCAATTCTTGTCCTGCACAACAGACAATGATTGTTCAGGGGAAATCAAGGGGAATTGCGTTACTTCGCTGCGGCGCTGATCGCGTGACACCAACTCGCCGCGTCACCGGGGACAATGTCCGCTCGGCCGCGCTGAACGACGAAGGCCGCCGTCTGGCCATTGGTCGGCACAACGGAACGGACGAAGTCCTCGAACTGTGGGGTTGGGAGTCGGACGACCTTCCCGCCAGGAACCTGTTTGAGATCAAACTGTCACCGGCTCTTGTCATTCAACTGGGCTTTGCCGAAGCCGGACGCGCGCTGGTCGGACGTGTTGGAGGTCACATCCAGATTTGGGATGTGAAAGACGATCAGCTCTCCCCGCGAACCACGTTACCGCTATTGCCGTATGGATTTTCACAGTTTGCCGTGGCCCTCGATGGGCAGACTCTCGCGACGGTCAACGGCACTAGGTTGGCATTATGGAACCTGAAGTCCGACCTTACCCAACCGACCACGAGCTTCGGGATCATCGGGACCACCGCCGTCGCGTTGTCGCCCGATGGTCGTCGTCTGTCGGC
>CAYSHJ010001182.1:0-7328 GCA_964430385.1 uncultured Planctomycetaceae bacterium | reverse complement strand
GAATCACGAGCCGAACATGGTCATGCAGACCGCCAACTTGGCGAACGAACCACGAGTCAACAAAGAGGCCGAAAAGTTTCCGGCCATCGCGTCGATCGTGGCCAAGCATCATGGAGCCAATCACCCGTCGATGCCGCCGTACGTCGCGTTCATGCGGTCGCGGTCGCATCTGGCGTTCGCGGGATACCTCGGCAAGCAGTACGACCCGTTCCTCGCTCATCAAGCGACGCGGCTACCAATCTACGACTTGGTCGGCAACGACACCGGCAACGTCTCCGAGCCGGCCGCGTTTCAGTTGCCGTTGGGAGTCAGCTTGAATCGCGTGTCGGAGCGACAATCGCTCGTTGCTGCGTTCGACCGACTGCGAAGAGACCTCGATCAAGGCGGCTCGCTGGCCGCGATGGATACGTATCAGCAGCAAGCCGTGGATATGGTCGTGGGTCGCCGGGCGCAAGCCGCGTTTGATCTCTCTCGCGAGTCGGACGCGACTCGCGCGAAGTACGGCAAACATCTGTGGTGCCAGCAAGCGTTGATCGCGCGGCGGTTGGTCGAGGCGGGTGTCGCGTTCGTGACGCTCGACCTGAGTTATCACACGGCGTCGGGCACGTGGGACACGCACGGCGACAACATCCCGCCATATGGTGGCATCAGCCGAGGACTCGGCCCCTTGCTGCCACTGTTCGATCACTTGATCACGACGCTGGTCAGCGACCTGGAAGAGCATGCTGTGCTCGACAACACGCTGATCATCGCGATGGGTGAGTTCGGCCGCACGCCGCAGATGGGGACTCAAGGCAGCACCGACGGACGCAACCATTGGCCCAATGTGATGTCGATGTGCCTTGCCGGCGGCGGCTATCGTCACGGCCAGGTGATCGGCGCGACGGAATCCGACGGCGGCAGTATCCGCGAGCGACCAGTTAGTCCCGGCGATCTCGCCGCCACGATCTATCACCACTTCGGGGTGCCGCTGGAAACCAGCTACCTCGACAACCGCGGCCGCCCGCGACCTGTGCTGGAGAACGGCGGTCAGCCACTCCGCGAGTTGGTGTGACGGACACTTCTTCCCATGCCCGCTGACGAACTTGACCGCTTGCTCGTGGCCCGCATTCGCGAAGGGCATCAAGACGCTTGGGGCGAGTGCATTGCTCGCTTCGAGGGCCGCTTGCTGGCGTTCGTCGAGAGTCGACTCGGCAATCGAGCCACGAGCGAAGATGTCGTGCAAGAGACCTTCTTGGGCTTTTTGATCAGCTTGCCCAACTTCGACGACACGACGCCACTCGAAAGCTTTTTGTTCTCGATCGCCGCTCACAAGCTGACGGACGTGCTGCGTCGCTCGGGACGCCGGCCGGAGTTGCCGCTGTTTCTGGAAGACTCCGACGGTGATGCTCGCGAGCCGGCTGGTTCGGCACCCGTCGCTTCGAGTTTGCTGCGCAGCCATGAACGCCAAACCACCGAGGCTGCCGTTCTGGCCGACAGCCTCCATGCGCTGATTCAACAATGGTGGGAGCGCGGCGAGTTTGAACGGCTGAAGTGCCTCGAACTGCTGTTTGTACTCGGCTGGAAAAACAAAGACGCCGCCGACCACTTGCGCATCACCGAACAAGACGTCGCCAATCACAAGCATTTCGTCGTCGCTAAGCTACGCGACGCGGCCATGAAGTTGCCGTTCGACGAGCAGCGAATGGCCGAGATCGGTTTGAGCGAGTGAGTCAGCGCCCGCTCCCCTCGCCTGGCATTGAGGCGCTGCGCTTCAATGAGCGTGGACCTCGATTCCGTCGTTGCCGACTGCGTCGGGACGCGGGAGGGCATCCAGGATTGGCAGGCTCAGTAACTTCTTCGAGCCGTACCGAGTGGCACGCGGCACTTGTGGCAGAAACGCTTCGGCGAATTCGACGATTTGCTCCGGACACTCGAAGAGCATGTCGTAATCTCCGTCGTTATCGTATTCGCAGTCGTCGGTCGTGTAGTCGCGGCAGATTTGCGGACGGTTCTGGTAGCTGCCGCAGCGCTCGTCGGGCTGCAAATGGTCACAGACGTTGTGGACCATCAGATACCAGGCGTCACCGTCGACGAAGATCGAAATTCGGCCGTGAATCAAATACCAACGCAAGTAATCAAAATCCTTGCCGGTCTTGGGAGTCTCGATGGGGACGGCGAAGTAGCGGCAACACTTAGCCGAGCAGTATTGGCACAACACCTCGCCAGGTTTGAGGTCGGCTCGGGCCACTTTCGGCTTGCGCATCGGTCGCTCGTCGGAATCAAGGTTCGTCGGAAAAGGCCACGAATTCTAGCGGGGGGACGCGACAAAATCAGCCGTGTGACACCACGGCGAAGCGTTGCCATTGGGATGATATTCGTGTTCAAACCGGTGATGTTCGGAATCTCCTTCTTGACCCTTGGAAAAAAGACGACTTATGATCACGGCTGACAAGTCGGAGACCGTCTGCGTCGCCGTGTCGGTATCGGCTCGCCCGCGAACCGTCGCTTGAACAGCTCGGGGCGCGGTATTCGCTTCAGAAGGAACGTTCGTTATGAAACGATTTGGCCTCGCTTTGGGTATTCTTGTCGTGATCGGTGCCGTGGTCGGTATGATCTTTTCGTCGAAACTGATCCTGATCCGGAACAGTTGGCACAAGAAGACCAGCGACGCGAAGGCCAATGTCATTGCTCAGCGAAAGAAATTGGCCGAGGGCGAAAAGGCGGTGGTGTTGGCGAAGGCCGAACTCCAACGGGCGATCCACGGCTGGGAACGGTATTGGCCAGCCGTTAAAGTTGATCGTGGTCAGCAACCGGGCGTGCTCGGCCTGACATTTGGGACAACTCTCGGATTGGCCTTGAATGCTCCAGTGTACGTGTTTCAGCCGGCGGACAACGACAACGGAGTCAACTACGTGGGTCCGTTCAAGGTCAAAGAGGTTAACGAGGCTCAAGCGGCGCTGACCCCTCTCTGGCGGTTGCGGCTAGGCGAAGAAGCCTCGTGGCGATACGGTCCCAATTGGCGCATCCGCACGAACATCCCGCGACAATACCAGAACACGTTGTCCGACTTGGAAGTCATGCTGCTGCGGAAAGATGAAATCTTGATCGCACAACAAAAGCATTTGCAGATCCAGCAAGAGGCCAAGACGAGCGCCGAGGAACACTTGCAACTGCGCCTGAAGGAACTCAATGGCGATCCAAACTTGGGGCCCAAGGAAAAGAGTTTGAATCGCTTCCTGGTCGAGGGCCTTCACAAGGCGATCGCAGACACCGAGACGGCTCGCGACGCGGTGCAAGCGGACGTGGACGAACTGCGGCGGCTTGCAAAACGAACGCGCGACGAGATTGAACGACTGACGGCGGACAATGAACGCCTGGCCAAGCGTTTGAGCGGCACGGCACAAACGGCGTCAAAGGTTCCGTGAGTCAAGAGTCGACAAAGGACTGAGTAGGGACGGCGGAATGGGTTTTGAAAACCGTGACTACTACCGAGACTCGTCGTCCGACTGGAGCCGCGGCTTCGGCGCGAATTCGGCCCTTCGCTGGTTGATCGGCGTGACCATCGCGGTGTTCATCGGCCAGAACATCCCGTCGCTGGCAGTCACCGAATCACTGGAGTTGGCGACGGACAAAGTCTTCCCCGGGGGACAAGTTTGGCGGTTTCTGACCTACGCGTTCTGCCACACGACGGATGATCCACTACATCTGGTGTTCAATCTGCTCGTTCTGTGGTGGTTCGGCCGAACTCTCGAAGAGCGCCTGGGGACTCGTGAGTTTGTCGCCTTCTATCTGACGGCCGCGCTGTTTGCCGCAGTGTGCTATTGGGGACTGCAAACCGTTGTTCTCAAGCAGCCGTCACTGATGCTGGGCGCTTCCGGAGCCGTCATGGCTGTGATGGCTGTCTACGCGATGTGGTATCCACGACAGCAAGTCATGTTGATGATGCTCTTCCCAATCGAGATTCGGTGGTTGATCTGGGCCTACGTGGCCTTCGACACGATCCCAATTTGGTGGGCGCTGCGTGGCGAAGGAGTCGACACGGGTGTGGCTCATGCGGCGCATCTGGGTGGACTGCTCTTTGGCTTCCTATATCAGTTGTTCGAACTGCGTCTGAGCAATTGGCTGAGTTGGCGTGGTCTGCCGGCGTGGTGGCGCGACCGACGGCGGCGGCGGTCGATGCGGTTGTACACACCCGAGGCCAACGAGGCCGAGTCCCAAAACCTCGATGGCCAAGTGGACGACATCCTGCGAAAGATCCACGAGCAAGGCGAATCCAGTCTGACCGACCGCGAACGGAAATTGCTCAACGAAGCCAGCCGCCGCTACCGCGAGCGCGTGAAATCTTGAAGATTCGAGCGAGGTTTTGCCTCAGGCTTCCGACGAGCTGACGCCTGCGTCGGCCGTGTCACGGCTTCTCGCTGAGGTTGCATTCGCAAATCATTTGCCCGCAACCGGGACATCCGGCGCCATACTTTTTGAGCACTGCCGCTTGCAAGTCGACACCAGCCACGTTGGCGATCGTGGCCAGCCAAGCGAGCACGTCCGCGAATTCGAGAGCCAATTCTTCAGGCGTCCCTTCGCGCAGCGCGGCCGCTAGTTCGCCGATCTCTTCCATCAGCCACATGAACGTGCCGTCGATGCCGCGGGCCTCGTCCTTACGCGAGTACATCGTGGCGATCAGGGCTTGTAAATCGGCGAGGCTGAATGAGTTCCCGTCGGGCGTCGATGAGTTCACGGAGAATCCCTTTGAGGAAAAGGCCCTTCGCGACGAGGGGCGAAACGGTGGGTTGAGCGACTTGCTTGAACCAAGTGGTCGGCTCAGAATACGTTAATATTTTGCGGATGCCAGTTCCGACCGGCATTTGGCTGCAAGATCAGCCGATCTTCGTTGTTGACTGAGACTGACTCTTTCACAGCCAGCGAATCGTGTCCTCGCGCGGCTGACTAGACGCAGGTTTTTGATCATGGCTAAACAGGGTGCTCGCAAGAAGTTGCCAAAAGAAGTCGCGGTCATCAATGCCGACAACTGCACAGGCTGCGAATCCTGCCTGGAAGTCTGCCCGGTGGACTGCATTGTCAAGGTGCCGGGAGAGTCGATCTCTTGCCTGCAATCCTTCTGCGAGATTGACGTCGAGCGTTGCGTAGGTTGCGAAGTCTGCGTCCACATTCCGACGAAAAAATCCGATCCGTACGAACTGACGGTCTGCCCGTGGGACGCGATCGAAATGATCCCGACGATCAAAGTGGCTCAATACGTCGCCGCGAGTGGTGGGCCGAAAGATTATCTGCGGAATAATTGGGAACGGGTCGTCGAGCCGGCGATTCGCATGGCGCAGCTTGCGGCGGAGCAGCAAGCGTCGTGAACGAGGTGGGATGGCTGGACACAATCCGTCCGACCAGGCGGCGTATCGAGCGTTGCGAGAAGTCGCCACGCTGTCGGGTGGGCGTCCCGTGAGCGTGGTCAATCCGCAGGTCTACGACAACCCCGAGGACCGTCACGACCGGAACTGTGTCGCGGCAACACCTACTGGAAAACTCGGCAGTCGTGGTGCAGACTGAACTAGGCTGATGAGGTTGGGATGTCCGGCCGCTTGGATTGTATTTCGCCTCCCGGTGGCGAATACGGCCAGACACGGAGCCGATTGCCGAATCGTTCCGTCTGGAAGAAACGCCCAGCGTCGGCTGAGATCGTGAATCATGTTGAGTACACCAGGACAGATGGCGTCGGTTCGCTCGATGCAAGACTCCGAGCAACGGCTGAACGAGCTGCAAGGCGCGCTGCTCGAACGTGACCACGTCGTCGAGATGTTGACGCAACGGCTGGAACAAGCCGCGGACCAATTGGATCGCGTGCAACGTTCAGGAGCCGATCGCCGACGACCGACAACCGGCGGACTTCCGAACGACTTCATCGAAGGACAGCAAACACTCATCGAGCAAATGAACCGCGTGCTCGGCGAGTGGGAAGAATTGCAAGCCACTCAATTGCTGACCCGCATCGAGTCGCAGATTGGAGAGATCAAGGACTTGGTCACGTCGCGTGACGGATTGCCACCACTGAACACCGGAGGCGGAACGCGCGAACAGGTCATCGCCAATGCCAGTCTGTTGAAAGCCTCCGCGCCGCCAAACCTGATCAGCCAACAGGAACACTCCACATCAGCACCAATCTCCGGCTGGGAAGCGATCAAAGCGTCGATGATGACCGGAGGATCGTTGAGCGAGTCACCGGCAGAGTCGCACACGGCAGAGTCACACACGGCGCCAGCACCAATCGAGCCGGTGTCAACTTTTTCCGCAAAAGCTGCGGAAGAGCCCGAAGACAATCGGTCACCGCTACCCGAACCGCCCGCGTTCGTCGACGTCGATCAGGCGTCGCTGGAGGAATTGCAAGGCGCCGTCCTCGCGCGCGACGAGTTCATTTCGCGGTTGCTCCAACGAGTCACTGCGCCGGATCAGTCCACTCAAATTCCTGATTGGACACAGCTCGCACAGGTTCCCGACAAGCTGCGACGCGAACTCGACGAGTTGCGTCAACGCTTGCAGGACAAACTGCGCGTGGCCGAGGTCGACTTGTCATTGCAACGCGCTCGCGTGGCGCGCGAGGAAGCCAGATTGCATGTCAAGGCCGAGCAAGTCGCGCGACAAATGCGACAAATGGGACTCGTACCAGACGAGCCGGAAACACCTCCCAATGCCGCTCGTTCCCAGCCGGAGGCCCCGCAAGCTCAACAAGGCCGCCGCTGGTTGCAGTTCCTACAACGCTCCAGCGCGAACAATCCTCCGACTTCGGAATGAGCCACTCGATCAGTCTCAGCACAGCCAATGGGTCCAAGTCGGATCATCCAGATTCGGCCGTGGACTTGACGAGACAGTCGCATTCTGTCGAATGCTGATACCGTCGCACGCGAACTGCCCAATCAGTCGGCGAGTGGCCGTCAAATGTTCGGCGCGATCGAGAGGATTCCTCGTGTTTTGTCGTCGTCTGCGAATGCTGATGGACCTGCGGAAACTCACGTCGCAAGAGCCCGCGCTACCCGTCGGCTATCGGTGCTTGCCGTGGGAACCTGAGTTGCTCGCGCGACACGCGGCAGTGAAGTTTCGCTGTTTTCGAGGGCCAGGTGACGGTCGCGTGTTTCAGTCGTTGAGCCATCCCAGCGGCTGCCGACAACTCATGGAGTACATCACCGAACACCCGCTGTTCGTGCCGGCAGCCACGTGGTTACTGGTCTACGACGATCCGATCCGTGACGAGACGATCGACTGTGGCACGATTCAAGGACTCGCCACCACGGTTGACCTGGGAGCGATTCAAAACGTCGGCATCGTCCCCGAGAATCGCCGTC
>CAYSHJ010001181.1:0-4155 GCA_964430385.1 uncultured Planctomycetaceae bacterium | reverse complement strand
TCAAGTTTTCGGAACACTAATCGACACTGATCTTCACTAATCAAACCACAGTCCTCGTGCCATTAGCGTTGATCAGCGCCGATTAGTGTTCCAAAGTTTGTTTTTACGTTGGTCTGAGGCGCAGCCTCGCTGGAGTCTTCGATTGTGAATTATGCGCGCCGTGCGCGCAAATTGTGGCGCGACGCTCCGCGTCGCGATTCACGACGCGGAGCGTCGTGCCACACTGCGGCTTCGCCGCGTTAGGCGAAAGGCGGTAGGCAGTGGATTCGGGAACGGTGCATCGACTGGCAATTGACGTTGGCAACAGCCGGATCAAGCTGGGACTGTTCGCGAATTCGCCTCCGGCGACGCGTGGCGGGTTGCCGAGGTGCGTGCAACGGATGGTTGTGCCGGCGTCGGAGGATGTGCCGTGGAACACGTTGCTCGAATGGAAAGCCGCGTATCCGTCGTGGCGACAGGCGGTGATGGCTGGGTCGAATCCGCACGGCGTCGAACGGCTGCTGGCGGAATGGCCGATGACTCTGGGCCCATCGCTGAAGCAGATCACAAACACTGACAAATTCCCGTTGTCGATTCGCGTCGCTGAACCCCGCCGAGTCGGCATTGATCGGTTGTTGAACGTGGTTGCCGTCAACGAACTGCGTCAGGCGGATCAACTGGCGATCGTGGTCGATTCGGGAACGGCGACGACGGTGGACTTCATCGCAGCCGATGGGGCATTCAGCGGCGGCGCGATCTTGCCGGGCTTGGCGTTGTCGGCGAAGGCGTTGCACGAGTACACGGCGTTGCTGCCGTTGGTGTCGGTCGCGGAGCTTGGTCAACACACTCCCGAGCCGATCGGCCAGAACACTCGGGCCGCGATTTCCAGCGGCCTGTTTTGGGGCCAACTGGGTGCCGTCAAAGAATTGATCGAACGGCAAGGTGGCGCGAATGCTATGGTGTTCGTCACCGGTGGCGGCGGCGCATTGCTCACCAAGTACTTGCCGCGAGCTCGGTTCGAGCCGCATCTCCCGCTGCAAGGACTGGTGCTTGTGGCCAAGCGGCTGGAGCAATGCGTGTCGCCCAGGCCCTTGTGGCCTGAGTAGTTCCCGGTCGCTGAAGACACGGGTGAAGCTAGTCCGGCCACAACGGCCAGGGCAACCGTTTTGGGAATTGCTGTTATGCACCCGATAGGTGACGAAGTGCTCGACTCATCGAACGCTGTGACGGCCGAGAACAGGGTGTCTCGTCGGCCATCGGTCGCTGTCTGGACGCCCGCCGGGCGAGGTGCTGTCGCCACGATTCGTGCTGGCGGTGATCTTTGCTCGCTGGCCGATGCCGTCGATCAGTTGTTTCACGCGGCGAATGGTCGCTCGCTCGGCGGGCTACCGATCGGAGCTTTTTATTTCGGACGTTGGGGACGTGAGACGTCCGAAGACGTCGTTGTTTGTCGCACGGACGAAGAGGTCGTCGAGATTCACTGTCATGGTGGCGCGGCGGCCGTGCGGCGAATTCTGACCGACTTGATGCAGTGCGGTTGCGAGATCGTGGATTGGTCGGAGCAGTTTCAATCCGCCACGAGCATGTTGGCTTGTGAGCACGCCGCGGCGCTGTCGCGTGCGACGACTGTCCGTGCGGCCGCCTGGATTGCCGCTCAGGCGGGACAGTTCGAACGGGCGATCTCGAAATTGGCGCACCTTGTGGAGCGTGGCGAGTGGACCGTGCTGCGACAGGCAGCAGACGAGATTCTGCGTTGGGCGAAGTTTGGTCTGCATTTAACTCGGCCTTGGACTGTGGTGTTGGCCGGGCGGACGAATGTCGGAAAATCGAGCTTAATCAACGCGCTGCTTGGCTTTGAGCGGTCAATCGTGTTCGATCAGCCGGGCACGACGCGCGACTTGCTCACGGCGGACACGGTTCTGGACGGCTGGCCGGTTCGCTTGTTGGACACGGCGGGGTTGCGCGACTCGGACGACGAATTGGAATCGGCGGGCATCACGCGAGCTCGCCATGCGTTGGCCGACGCCGACTGTCAAATCTTCTTAATTGACGTCAGCCAGCCGCCGCATGCGGACGATCGGCGTCTGATTTCCGACTGGCCGGACGGGCTGATCGTGGCCAACAAGTCCGATCTTCCCGACGTTTGGGGGACTCAATTGACGTCGCGAGCGATGCGCGTCTCCGCGCTGCGACGATCGGGCCTGCCAGAATTATCCGCCGCAATCGTTCAGCGGCTCGTGCCGCAAGTTCCGTCGATCGCGGCAGTGATACCGCTCACGGAGCGTCAAGTACGTGAGTTGAATGCTCTTCGTGATGCCGCTTTGAACGACGATCGGTCCAGTATGGAATCGACGCTGCAAGCTCTCGCGGGCAGGTGACTCACCAAGTCGTAGCTGAATTTGCCAGAATTCAGAATGTCGATGGACGTTGTGGCTGAATTCTGGCGAATTCGGCTACTGTGACGTGCCCGATCGCGTGGGGGCTGTTCAACCGGACCGCACGCTCGCGAGCGCGTCTTCCCGCGTGGGACAGTACGGCCACAAGCGTTCCAGATTCATCGTGCGCAGCACTTCCAGCATGTCGGGGTTCGCCTTGCAGAAGGCGGCTTTGCCGCCCCTTGTGCCGACTTTGCGGCAGATTTTGATCACGACGCTGATGATGATCGAGCCTAGAACGTGTCCGCTTCCAAAGTCGATGATGGCATGCCGCAAAGAAGTATCATCGAGCACTTCCAGAGTCGCGTTCGACTCCTGATGCACGTCGTGGTAACGAAAACCGAGAGCGTCACCTTGCGGGGTGACGATCAGGACGTCGTCGTCGCGTTCCAGCTTGAAGACCTTGTTGAGCGGTGCGAGCATGGGGCATGTCTAGTTTGGCGGGGTGAGCATTGCAATGGGGCGAGTGGATCCGCCCGACCAGCCGTAACGGGCGGATGATTATGAACCCTCCGGCCCTGGATTTCCATTCGTCAGAAAATCCCGCAAAAGTTTTTGCAGCAGTGCTTCCGCAGCCAGACGATGAGCCAATTCGTTGGGGTGAGCGTCAAATCTGTTCACCGTCAGGCCTTTCGCTGCGGACGGAACCAGTTCCGGAGCCAAGTCCTGCACCGGAATGCCCACTTCTTGACAGTAATCGACGATCCGTCGATGAGCGTCCTGAAAGGGATAGTCCGGCCCCAAACTGTGCAAAAACGGAAAGACGGCCACTCGAAAATCGGTGTGCCGCGACCGACACATCTGGTGAACTTGCTCCAACTTGACGCGCATGAGCTGCCAAGGCTCTCCGTCGTAATACTCCTTCACGAACGAGAAGTAGCCGCGCACGTCGGGAATGGTGAACTGCCGCAGACGAAAATAGACCCAGTTGAAGAAATACGTGTCGCGAAAAAAGAATGACTGCGGTGCCTGCTTGCCCAGGTCGTTGTAGTAGGTCTTGTGCCGTTCGTGAAATGTTTCGATGTCATTCAGGCACAGCACATAAACCGCCGTGTCGATGCGATGCCCGTTGTCGTACAGCTCGCGGAGCAATTCCTCTTGCCAGTGCAGGTCTGTTCCGGCATCCGCCAGGTTGGAGACGACAACGCGGCCGTGCGTCTGCTTTTCGAGCACCTCGCGAATGCGATTGCTGAAACGGTCCGCGACGTTCGGCACTCCCTGCGCAAACGTGAAGCTGTCACCGAGAAAAATCAGATGTCGCTGGTTCGGTTCGAGCCGTTCCGGAAACTTGCGGTCGTCGCGATAGCCGATTCCGTGACCGTCGCGAAACTCCAGCGTTTTCTGCTGCGGCGCGACGTGAAGCGCGAACCACTTCTTCGATACGTTGGTCATGTTGAACGAGTCGGACGCATCGTAGATCAGTGCGAAGTACAACTCGACACACGTCAGCGACGCGAGCACCGTCCAGGTCGACAGACCCGCGTGAACCCAATTCAACCGCTGTGGCCGATCGCGCCACATCGCACGCAGACGCATTAGCAACCAAAAGCCTACGCTGCCGGCGATCAACCACAGCAGCATGCCGTTGAAGTAGCCGTCGGAAAGATAGAGCAGCACATCATGCTCCTTGACTCGTCAAATCCACTTGCACTTCTGCATCTTCGGGGGGAACGGGACGTTCGTAAAGTCGATCAACTTCCCTCAACGTTTGCCGCGAGTCAGAGTGATCGGCGCGCCAAAT
>CAYSHJ010001180.1:0-3306 GCA_964430385.1 uncultured Planctomycetaceae bacterium | reverse complement strand
CTCCCTCCCGGCACAGTCGTCACCACCCGGCTCCGGCGAACGGCACTCGATCGCCTGGACATCGCGACAACACAACGTCCGGTGACTAAACTCCCCGCCAGACCGCAGCCCGGCCCTCATTGAATCCGCATAGCCCTGGGGAACCCACGAAGCGGAAAAGTTCAACGCGCGATCTATCCGCCTTCGTCCTTGAAGCCGGATAGATCGCAATTCGTTCGGCGGCATTCGGGCCGGTCGGCCGGGTGACTCGGTTGCACTCAATGGTGTGTCAGCCGCGAGACACGGAGTCCGTCTACACCGCAACTGCAGATCATTTTACAAAAATCATGCGATCTCCTCTTGACCCTGAACCTTACTTCAGGGCTTAGACTGAACTGCCTGGAGTAGAACGTGAAAACCTTGACCATCGGACAGTTGGCATCGTCCGTCACCATGAGTGTCGAAGCGGTTCGCTTCTACGAGCGCGAAGGGCTACTTGACAAAGCGGCCCGTGACGCGTCGGGATACCGAGAGTTCCCGGACTCGGCGGTCGAACGTTTGAGGTTTATCAAACGGGCGAAGCACCTCGGCTTCACCCTCATGGAGATCAAGAACCTGTTGGCGATTTGGACGGAGCCTTCTTCCACTCATGAAGCGATGTGCCAAGCGGTGGACGGGAAGGTTGCCGACTTGGACGCGAAAGCCCACGAACTCTTGGAGAAGGCCCAATCGCTGAAACAACTGTGTTCCGCGTGCCGGATGAACGCCTTGGCTCAAGAGTGCCCGGTCATGCGGGCGCTCGCCGGCGCGGAATCCGAAGGCGGACTTATTCCGGCGGATGTTCCGACGCCCGCGCGATGTCGAGCCAACCACGGTCCTCACCCCGAAGGCCATGACGGCACGGGGGGGCGGTCCGATGGATTCGGGAGGCGGGAAGTTGTGAGCCGCGCATGCCGGTTCGCGATGAGGTCGGCCTCCCCGGTATCTCGGAAGAAACGGGTCTGGACGTTCCAGACAGTCAGAGAGACCACCTGTCACCAAGTTAGGAGAAGGACGATGAACCGTCGTGAAGTGTTGGCTGGGATCGGGGCGGGGGCCGCCGTCCTCGCCGGGGTTGGGACCGCGTCCGCCCAGGACAAGAAGGGGGACGACCACCACGCGCATTTCGCCGCGTGCGCGAAGGTCTGCGCCGCGTGCATGATCGAATGCGACATGTGCTTCCACCACTGCGTGGAGCAACTGGCCGCCGGCAAGAAGGAGCACAAGGCCACCGTCCACACCTGCGTGGACTGCGCCGAGTGCTGCAAGACGGCGGCCGCTCTGGTGGCCCGCCACAGCCCGTTCGCGGCCCACGCCTGCGAGTGCTGCATCAAGTGTACCGAGGCGTGCGCGACCGCCTGCGAGAAGTTCCCGGACGACAAGCATATGGCCGCCTGCGCCAAGGCGTGCCGGGACTGCGCCAAGGCGTGCAAGGAAATGCTCCAGCACTTGAAGCACTAACTCGCCGAACCAGGCGCTGCAGTGGACCGGGGGGCATCACGGTGGTGCGCGACACCACGTCCCTCCAGCCCCCCGGCCACTGAGCTTGGTCGTTCGTCCTGCAATCCTCGCTTCCGTCTAAACACAGTTTTGAACACAAAGGATCCACTACAGGTCATGCTGCAACTCAAACCATTGGACGACGCGGTACCGATTTTCCGTCAACTCAACGAAAACCTTTCGCCGGTCGTACTCGTCAATATTTTTAACGTCGCTGAGGCGGACATACCGGCGCTTCTCACGGCGTGGGAAGTTGACGCGAACTGGATGAAGAAACAAGCCGGGTACATTTCGACGCAACTCCATCGCGGAATCGCCGGCAGCACTGTGTTCATGAATTACGCGATCTGGGAATCCGTGGCACATTTTAGCGTGGCGTTCAATCACCCTGACTTCAAGTCTGCCCTTGCCCAATATCCAAACTCTGCCGTTGCTTCGCCGCATCTCTTCACGAGATGCACTGTGCCCAATCTGTGTGTCGGACCGTAGAAGAGCGGACGATCAAAGAAATGCACGCGAGTTGCGGGTCGCGCGTTTCCTGATGGTTAATCACTTGGCCGCAACCGCGTGATTACAGTCGTTCGGCCAACCAGGAAGGTGAGACGATGAGTGCATCAGACCGAAAGGAACCTCCAACCGACGCGTGCGTCGTCCCTCAAGGCCACGTTGAGCGGGCTGTTGGCGGGAGTTGCCTGGGTGGCACGCTAGGCGGCGTGCTTGGCGTATTGATAGGTGGCTTTCTAGGGGGGCTGCCAATGTTCTTTCCCCGAGCGCCGGATATGGAATTCTCAAACCTCAAAGATACGCTTACCGGCTTCGTGTTGCTCTTCATTGGCTCTGTCATTGGCGGCGTAGTGGGCTCGGTCGGGGGTGCGATGCTCGGCGCTGGGAGGGCTGTCGCCAAGTCCGAAGGACCAAGCCGGGCGGCTGATGTGCCTGCGCCGCGTCGCGAGGGTGAGGATGGCGCGGCGGACTAGCTGCGCCGGCTGCGTGAGGAAAACGCCAGCCTGTCCCACTTGTTATGCGGCGAGAAGTGCTCTGACAGATCGCCGCGGTCCAGAGCGTCTCCGGCGTGCGTCGCGGCATTTACTTGACCGTTTGTTCAGTGTGCTCAATGCCATATTCCAATGCATTGATCAACGTGTCGGAACGATTGTGTACAATCGGATTGTCGCGAGTGGACCTTGATCTCCCGACGCCGCTGGAGCCATTGAAATGACCTCGTTCAATCGACGCGATTTCTTGAATCACTCCGGCCAAGGCTTCGGCGCGTTGGCTCTTGCAGCGATGCTCGCTCAAGACGAGGCGGCTCAGGCTGAAACGATCGGCGGCGGAGGCGGCGGCGTGCTCAAAGCGTTGCATCATCCGCCGAAAGCGAAGCGGGTAGTGCAACTCTTCATGGGTGGGGCGGCTTCGCATATCGACTTGTTCGATCACAAGCCGGAGTTGGAAAAACATCACGGCGAGCCGTCGGACTTTGGCGAGTATGTCGAGGCGTTTCAGAATGGGCTGGGGCCGTGGATGAAGTCGCCGTTCTCTTTTCAGAAGTACGGCGAGTGCGGCAAGGCGATCAGTGAGGTGGTCGCGCCGCTCGGCGAGTGTGTGGATGACATGGCGTTCATTCACAACTTGGTGGGCAAGACGGGAGTGCATAGTCAGGCGACGTATCTGCAAGCGACGGGGTTCGACAAGCCGGGCTTTCCGGGGATGGGAGCGTGGATCAGCTACGGGCTGGGTTCGCTGACCGACAACCTGCCGACGTTTGTCGTGCTGCCGGATCATCGCGGG
>CAYSHJ010001179.1:0-11606 GCA_964430385.1 uncultured Planctomycetaceae bacterium | reverse complement strand
TACGTTGGTCATGTTGAACGAGTCGGACGCATCGTAGATCAGTGCGAAGTACAACTCGACACACGTCAGCGACGCGAGCACCATCCAGATCGAGAGACCCGCGTGAACCCAATTCAACCGCCGTGGCCGATCGCGCCACATCGCACGCAGACGCATTAGCAACCAAAAGCCTACGCTGCCGGCGATCAACCACAGCAGCATGCCGTTGAAGTAGCCGTCGGAAAGATAGAGCAGCACATCACGCTCCTTGACTCGTCAATCCAGCTTGCAAGTCGACATCTTCGAGGGGAGCGGGACGTTCGTAAAGTCGATCAACGTCTCTCATCGTTTGCCGCGAGTCAGAGCGATTGGCGCGCCAAACGCAACCACTGCGAGAATGCCCGCGGCCACCACGATCGCCAACACGGAACTTGTTCCCAGCCAGACAGCCGCGAGTGCCGCGAGCAGCACGGCCAGGGATGCTCCGCGCGCGAATCGCCATGCCAGACATTGTTCGACGAGCAACAGCAGGAACAGAGTGACGAGCAGTCCACGAGACAATTCGGCGGCACTCGCGTTCTCGGCCAGCTCAGTTTTCGGAGCGGGATCGGTCACGTCGCGGAATGCCACTTGAGTCGGCGACGACGGCGGCGCGAGTTCCTGACGCGTGAACCGGAGCGGATCACTCTCGCGCGAGTCGACGTTGATGGCGAACTGCTCGGCCAGCGGCGGCGATTCTGACGACAAGACATAAACTCCCGGCCGCGCTGTGTCACGAACGACGACCGTCGGCAAGTCGTCGATGTCGGCGATCGTGACTCGCTGTTGTTCACCGTTTGGCAGCGTCAGCGTGACGGCAGCGTCGCTGCCGCTGCCCCGCAGCAGGCTTAAGATCGATTCGCCGACAAGCTCATCGCGCGGTTGAATTCGACCGGCGGCAGCGTACAAGACCAACTCGTGCATCAGTGGCACAAAGCCCGGAGCCCACACGGCCCACGCGCCCCAGGATTCGTCCACGCTGGTCGTGATCAATACGCTCCGTCCGGTGCCGCGCGCTTGAGTCAGAATCGCGGGATCACCCGACGAGAAGTTCAACGCCACTTCGACGGACGACAAGTGTTGGATTGTCGACGAGGTCGGGACAACCGTTCGGACATATTGCCGAATCAACGCGGTCTCCAATCCGGCGCCAGGATTGCCGCGAAATTCGCGCAGCAACGGGTGCGTGAACTCTCCGGGATCGAACGCGAAGATCGTCGGCGGTCCTTCGGCGGCGCTGGCCGAGATCACGTCTTGCAGTTGCACGGACATCAAACCGCGCGGACCGAACGCGAATTCATTCGCGCGATCCATCGCGACAGACGGGCCGAGCGACACGATCAGCCCGCCGCCGCTCTCGACGAATCGCCGCAAGCGTTCGACGTCCGCTTCGGTCAACACTCCAACATCGCACAAAAAGACGACGTCGAAGCGGGTGAACTCGGTCTGTGCCAGTTCGGCCTCGGCGACGGTGTCGACGCGCAGGCGTTGCAAGGCATCACTGTCTTGCGGCGTCGCGCGCGAGTGACCGTGCGGTGCGAGAGCTTGTTCGACAAAGAACGTCGCCGACTCGCGCGGCCGGCCGGCCGGGCGGCCGTTGACGAGCAGGACGTTCAAGTCGGACCGCACGCTCAGCGGCAGCCAGCGTTGATTGTCGACGGGTAACGCATCGTCTTCGAGCCGCGCTCGCAGCACGTGCTCACCGGAAGCCGGAGCAGTCAGAGTGAACTCCGTCGTCACAGTTTGTCCAAGCGGCAAGTCGATCCGAGTCGACTCGATCAGTTGCTCGTCGATAAACAACTGCAATTGCCGCCCGGCGAGCGGCACCGAACCGGTGTTTCGCGCGGTGACCGCTACGGTCATCGGCTGGTCGGCCGCGAGGATCGGCGGATTGGATGTGAGGCTCAGCAAAGTGGCGTTGTCCGGCTTTACGGTCCCGACGTCGATCAGCACCAGCAAGGCGTCCGTCGCGACTCGCTCCCAGGCTTTTCGCCGTTCATTTCCCTCGATCGCGGGCGACCAGTTGTCCGCCTGAAAGTCAGAGATGATCGAAACCTCGCACCGCTCGTGAGGCCGTTTCAAGTCAAGCAGACCGGGAAGTTGTTGCAGCGTCGCGAGCACGTCGCCGCGCTCGAACGTCAGCGGCAGTCGATCGATCTCATCAAGCACGGCATTCGCGACGAGCGTCGGTTGGCGAATGAGGATTCGCGGTTGTGTGCCGGCGACTCGCAGCAGCAAGAACCGGTCGCCCGCCGCACTTCGTTGCACGAGGTCTTTCGCCGTCTGCTTGGCGATGTCGAAGAGCGTCCGTTGATCGGCGGGACGTTGCTCTGTGGTGTGCCGCGAGGCCGCATCGTCCGCGGCGTGGCGGCCCATGCTCAGCGAGCAATCGATCACCAAAAGGCGCAACGTCGGCGGAGTCGTTCGCGCGGCATTGCGGGCGTCAGCCCAACGCGGTCGAGCCAGCGCGAGCACGAGAGCGACCAGAATTAACACCCGCGCGGCCAACAGCAAAAGCTGTTCGAGTCGCATACGTCGTGATTGCTTGCGAGCGGCTTCGTGCAAAAACTGCATCGCGGCCCACGCGGTCTCGCGATATCGGCGGCGAAACAACCAGTGAATCAACACCGGCACCGCGGCTAGCGCGAGCCAAGCGAGCAACCCCGGACTGGCAAAACCAAACGCGAGCAACCGAACGTTGTTCATCGTTTCGCTCGAGTTTGTAGTTCCGCCTTCAGGCGGCGACTGAAAACCGCCTCACGGCGGAACTACGAACCTTTCATCGTCAGGCACTGTTTGATGGCCAAGTCAATCGGCAGGTCCGTGCGCAACACGACGAAGTCGATGCCGAGGCCGAGACATTGTCGGCGAATTGACTCGCGAAACGAAAGAAACTCGCGGCGATAGGCCGCACGCAGCAACCGCGGTTCGACAGACAAGTTGGCCCAGCCTTCGAGGCCGCGAAACAGCGTCGGATCATCGAATGGAAAGTCTTCTTCGGCCGGATCAACGATCTGCCAGACACGCACATCATGCTTGCGGTGTCGCAGCCGCTTGAGACCTTTCAGCAGCTCGTCAGCGTTGTCGAAGAGGTCACTCAGCAAGATCACGACGCCGCGCCGCGACAGACGTTCGGCGATGTCGTTGAGGATGGAGCCAATGACGGAAGTTGAGAGTTGAGAGTCGCGAGTCGAGCGCGGAGCCGAGCCTTCGGCTGGTCTGGGCTCCGGACTTTCGACTTTCGACTCGCGATTCTCCAAGACGTGCGACAACTGCTGCCAGTGAGCAGGCAGGCTGCCTGGTCGCACGATTTGAGTGACCGTGCGGTCGAACGTGATCAGACCGACGGCGTCTTGCTGTCGCACGACGACATAGCTCAACGCGGCGGCGACGTGCTTCGCGAACTCCAGTTTCGACAGCGGAGCCGCGTCCGACTGGAACTGCATCGACTCGCTGGTGTCGAGCAGCACGTGGCACGCGAAGTTCGTTTCCTCTTCAAACTGCTTGACGAAGACGCGGTCGCTGCGGCCGTAGACTTTCCAGTCGACATACCGCAAGTCGTCACCCGGCGCGTATTCGCGATGCTCGGCGAACTCGGCGGCGAAACCGTGAAAGGGACTGCGATGAGCGCCCGACACGGCTCCTTCGACGGTGCCGCGAACTCGCAACGTCACGCCCTGCAGCTTGCTGAGCGTTTGCGAATTGAAGTACGGCAAGCCCCGGTCATTGGCCATTGGTTGATCATTCCTTGTTCCAAAGCGGAGCTGAGAGTTTTCATTCGTCAATTATGCCCGCCGTGCGCGCAACTTCCGGCTCATTGCAAATTGCCAATTGTGTCCGCGGATCGAGTTAACCAATTTACGATTTGCAATTTGCAATTCTAAATTTGCAATGGTTGCGGTTTAGCCGCGTTAGGAACGAGCGCAATTGGTGGGTCACGCACGTTTCCACGGGACGTTCCCGTTTTTCTCACCGCCGCCCGATGGATTGGCCGGAACGAGTTCGAGCAACCTGCGTACGAGTTCGTCGGTCGTCAGGCCTTCGGCCTCGGCGTGGAAGTTCAACACCAGGCGATGCCGCAGCACCGGCGCGGCGACCGCTTGCACGTCGTCGAGCCTGGCGTGCGTCTGACCATGCAAAACCGCGCGCGCTTTCGCACCCAGTATTAGGCACTGACTGGCTCGCGGTCCGGCGCCCCAGGTCACGAAATCATTGACGAATGTCGGCACGTTCGGTCCTGTGCTCCGCCGCGTCAGCCGCGTGAGTTGCAAGGCGTATCGAATGACATGATCGGCGACGGGGACTCGCCGCACGATGTCCTGAAGTTGCAACACCTCTTCGTAACCCAGCAGTCGCTCGACACCACCCAGTTTGCCGCCAGTCGTGCTGCGGACGATCTCGAATTCTTCGTCTTCGGTCGGGTAGTCGACTTTCACTTGAAACATAAAGCGATCGAGTTGTGCCTCGGGTAGCGAGTACGTCCCTTCTTGTTCAATCGGGTTCTGTGTCGCGAGTACAAAAAATGGCTGCGGCAACGCGTGTCGCTTGCCGCCAACAGTCACTTGCCGTTCTTGCATCGCCTCCAATAACGCGGCCTGAGTCTTGGGTGGCGTGCGGTTAATCTCGTCCGCCAGCAGCACGTGCGCGAACACCGGTCCGGATAGGAAACGCAGCTCCCGCGTGCCGGAGAGTTTGTCTTCTTGTATGACGTCAGTGCCCGTGATGTCTGCCGGCATCAAATCGGGCGTGAATTGAATCCGGTTGAACGACAGGCTGAGCGTGTCGGCCAGCGTGCGGACCATCAACGTCTTGGCCAAGCCAGGCACGCCGACGAGCAAACAGTGGCCACCCGCCAGCATCGCGATCAACAACTCTTCGATCACTCGTTGCTGACCGATCACGACCTTGGCGAGTTCGTGTGTGATCCGCTGATAGCTCTCGGCGAGTTTGGCGACAGCGGCAAGATCAGAGGTCGACGAGGCAGGTTCATGCACGGATGTAGCTCTTTGGTTGAGGGTGCGACGCAAGAGCAACGCCACGGCGTGTTCAGACGGGCGAAGCCGCCAGCAATGTAGCCATCTCGGTCCGCGAGATGTAGCGCGAGCGCGGTGGCTTCCAGGTTGCCTTGCTTCAGAGCTTGAATGGCTTCCTCCGTTCCAGCCTGCGACCGCAGTTGGAAATTGCTTAGTTACCGCCGCGATTGATTTGCGCGGCGGCGACACCAAACAAGGCGCCTTCGAACAGATGACGCTCGATGAACGCGCCGACGGCTTGCAGCGGCGTATATTGCAAGACCAGATAGTCGCCCGGCTGCATGAGGACTCGTTCTTCGGGATGCCGCACAGCGCGGTACAGGTCGACCATGATCGGCACTTGCGTGCCGTTGGGCATGCGGCGGAGAATGATCGCTTGGCTGGCACCGATGGTTACGTCTTGGTTCAGAGCGGAGATGCCACCGGTCGCTCGCGACGCGCCCCCGTTGGTGCTGTGGCCGGCTTGAGCGATCGCGATGGCTCCCAGCACGTCGAGGTCATAGTCGCGCGGCAGCGTGTACTGACCGCCGCCGAGCAATCCGCCGGTGTAAAAAATTTCGGTGTCACGTGACTCGATGAACACAATGTCGCCGTCTTCGAGCAGGATGTCGCGCTCGGTGAATTGGACCAGCTCACCGGGAGCCAGCCGAACCGGAATCTTCGTGACGTTCTGATTCCCCAGCGTGGGGTCACTGGCGGTCGAGTGCCCCGACCAGTCGCCATATGACATCTCCGGCCAATCGCCAGCCACGTGCGTCGGCGGCAAGCCGACTTGCCAGTCGGACGTCGGTGACACCATCGGTACGGTGCCCTGAAGCATCGGGACTGCGTGTGGATCAAGTTCCTCTGGCGGCAAAGGCTCCGGCGGCACGGGGACGATCGGGAATGCCGAGTGGACAACCTTGGGTGTGGGGCCGACGCTCCAACCGGAGTTGGTTCGGGGCGCGGCGGTCGAATTCTCGGGGCTGACTCCTTCCCTGCGGCGCTTGCCGCGAAGGACGTAAATTGTGTTCTCGGCATCCAGTCCAGGCAGGCCGCCGGTTTCGGCGAGCGCGTGCAGGACGTCGTTCTTGTAGGCAGTCAACGTCACGACTCGACCGGTGCCACGCTTCAACGCTCCGAGATTGACGGCCCCCGACTGACCGGTGGCGGGAGCGTCGACGCCCTCTTGGCGAATGACCAGGATGCGGTGCTTCCGCGGCTTGTGCAGGATGACCCACACCCGCTCGGTATCCGTTTGCAGAATCTTCTTGTCAACGGTGTAAGCGCGGCGAATCGAATCCTCGACCTCTTTGACCGTCAGTCCGCGAACAAGCACTGATCGCGTCAGCATCGGCAGTGAGATTGTGCCATCTTGCCGCACGGGGATCGGATATCCCAGCGACGGTGCGCCCTCTTCTCCTTGCTGCGGCAGGTTGACTGGCGGGAATTCATTTTGCTTCGGAAGGACTCCTTCGATGTACACGGCCAAAACGTCGCCGACATCCAGGTGATACACGCTCGGTTGTGTTTGGCTGAGCAGCGACAAATCAATCGTCTTCTTGCCAGATCGCGTCGCGGCTTTGATTTCATCGGGGACGTAGCGCGCCGGAATCCCGTCGATCGGCCGAAACGCCGCGCAGCCGGACAGGCTCAGCATGCTGGTCGCGAGCGCAGTCAAGGCCACCATCCGCACGAACGGAAGAGTAACGAACGCACGGAGGTTCCGTCGTCGTCTCAGTCGCGCGCGAGTCAAGCCGTAGGAGCGAATCACCGCGATTCTCCTTGTGAATCAGATGCCTCTCCGTCAGGGTCCGCGAATTGACTCGATGGATCACTTGTCTCGGTCGTGCTCGGCGTGGCCGCTTCCGCTGCCGAGGCGGGAGCGGGAGGAATGAAATTTTGTTCTGCAGTGGAATCAATACCACTGGTCCCAAATCCCACAAAGCGATCCCCAGGATTGTCCGTCGTGGATATCGGATCGGCCGCCGGCGCGGAGGTCATTTCCGGCGCGACGCTATGTCCACCGCCATCTACGGACTGCGGAGCCGGCGGCAGACTCGGCGCGACGACTCCGGCTGGATTGCCCGGTGGATTCGGCGAGTTCGAAGGATTTGGTGGACTCATCATGGGATAGGGATTGCTGTACGGATTTGAAGAATATGGATTCCATCCGCCACCTTGATTCCATCCACTCATCGGAGCCGACATTGGAATTAGTGACGCGGACACATGAGATGGCCAACTGCTTGTGATCGGCGAAACGGGAGACGCCGCGCCGTCAAATCCGATCGCGGTTCTTTGATCATTCGTTCGATACGCCGAGGTGGCAATCGTCTGAGCTTCGCGCATGGCGCAGCACTTCGCGGTGCTGGCTCCGGCCTGGTAGCCCTCAAACCAATGACGAGCTTTGGTGTGGCCCCAGGTCGTGCGGTACGGAGCACTCCAATAACGCGACGGCGGAATCGCCGGCAACGCGCCGTTTCCGCCGTTGCCGACGTCGATAAACGCTTGCTGGAATCCATACTTGAAGTCGCGGCTGATTTCGTCGTAGAACTGTTCCGACAGCGTTTGATTGGCACTGCTGATCGCCGCGTGCCGGACGGCCTTCCAATCACGCAAGCCATCCACCGGTCCGCCGTGATAACAGGGTCGATACTCGCTCGGGCCGTCGACGCTGTAACTGAGCTTGTCGTGCAGCGAACCGTACGTCAGCGGTCTCTCATCCGCGCGATCGATCCAACAGGCTCGACACCCCGTGAGTGCCGCCGCGCAGCCGATCGCCAACAGCAGCGTTGCCCGTTTCACGTCCGCACCTTCCCCGGAGTGGTCGACACTTTCGCGACTCATCAAGGCTGCCGCCGTCCGTGACGACAGACCGTCGTTCACGAATATCGGCCGCCAGCTTTGTGACTCGTCCGGTTGTTCCGGTGCCAACGGTCATTCTGAAGCCACCGGGGACAACCGCGCCGGCACAGCTTGCCTAGATTCGCGGCGACGCCTGCGGCGTCGGTTCACGCTGATCTTTGATGTCTCATCGCCGGCTTCGATACCAGATCATTGCCACAGATGTGACAAAGGCGATTCGTGAATCGTCGCAATGCGCAGGCCAATGTGTGAAACCTCGACGATGCGACCCATGCGCTTCCGCTTCGTGTTGAGCAGCGGGTGACGCAACGTGCGACGGACAAAGGAAGCGACTTCGTCAGGAATCAAATCCACGAAGACCAGACAGTAGGCCGGGTGGCACAGTCGTTGTTGCCAGAAGTCTGAATCGCGGGTGACGAACGTTGGCGACGAGAGTTGCCGCAGCAACGGAATGATTTGCTGCTCATCCTTCATTCCTTTTCGGCCGACGTCATGGCCGATTTGCCTGACCCGCACGCGCCAATGGACGAGAACCTGGCGTTGGTCTTCGGGGATGTTCTCGTCGAGCACGATCATCGCTTGGCGGCCGCCTCAACCGACTCCGTGATCCGCTCCAACAACGCTTCGCGAGCCAATCGGACCGCCTCAGCGATCGCCTCTTTGGAAATTGAGTTGTGCCACCGTTCGATAATCACTTCCCACGCCAGTCCGCGCCCCACGTCGTCCAGCACGTCACTGACGAAGACTCGTGTGCCGCGAAACGTCAACCGTCCGTGACAAATCGCGGGATCGGCGACAATGTAACGCCCCAAAGTTCGTTTCATGATTGGCCTCGCTTCGGCCGCCAGTTTAGTCCGCTCTCGCCGCGAGCGGAATGCGGGAAACATGGGGTTGAACTGGCCCCGCTTTGGAGTCCTCCGGCTTGACGGAACTTTGGATTTGTCGCGGAGCGACTTTCTTTGAATTTGCTGAAGCCAAAGGCTGAGCCAAAGGAGTCCAAAGCGGTCTCAAGCGACCGCACTCCCAAAATCACGCCTCCAACGCGGCCAACACCGCGGCCGAAAACGCAAACGCCTCGTTGATGATCGCCGTGGCATCGGTCAGCGTGTCGTTGCCTTCGTTGCCGGCCAGCAGGTCGGTGCTGCCTTGCCCATTAATCGTGTCATCGCCGTCTCCGCCGAGACATGTGTCGGCATCGGCACCGCCCAGCAACACATCGTGGCCGTCGCCGCCCAAGATCGAGTCGCGACCCGCTCCGCCGTTGAGCGTGTCGTTGCCATCACCGCCATTGAGGCCATCATTGCCCAGGCCGCCGGTGAGCGAATCGTCGCCGTCGCCGCCGACGAGCGTGTCGAGTCCATCGCCGCCGTCGAGCGTGTCGTGGCCGTGGCCGCCTCGGAGTAAGTCGTCTCCGAGATCGGCGATCAGCACGTCGTTCTCGTTGCCGCCTTCGAGCGTATCGTCTCCATCGCCGCCGGTGAGCATGTCTTGTCCGGAGTTCCCTTGCAGCGAATCGTTGCCGGCATCGCCGGTGATCGTGTCCGCGCCGGCGTCACCGGTGACGGTGTCGGCTCCGTCGCCGCCTTCGATCGAGTCGTTGCCATTCCCGCCGCTGATGGAGTCATTGCCGGCGGCTCCGCGCAAGGTGTCGTTGCCATCCTCGCCAGACATCGAGTCGTCGCCCTCGTTGCCGTTCATGCGGTCGAGGCCGACTCCGCCGACCAGCGTATCATTGCCCGCTCCACCGCCCAGGACGTCGTCGCCGTCGCCGCCGTCGAGCGTATCGTCGCTGGTGCTGCCGATCAGCGAATCGTTGCCGGCCTCACCGCTCAGTCGCAGCCGCACGTTGCCCATCGTCACTCCGGCCGCGCTCAGCGTGTCGTCGCCGTCGCCGCCGTTGATCGCGAGTGACGTGGCGGCCACGTCATTCAATGCAGCCACCGTAATCGTGTCGTTTCCGAGTCCGCCGTTGACGACCACGTCGTTGATGTTCGCCGCCACGACGAAGGTCACGCCGGTTTCGGTCACGGTCAGTCGACTGATCGCGTCCTTGTCGACGGCAAACGTGTTCGCCGCGCTCGTGCCTTTGACCACAAGCGTGTCGTACCCTGCCGAACTACTGGCCGTGTCCTGTCCACCGCTCGCACCGTCCCACACGATCTGATCATCGCCACTGCCACTCTCGATCACGTCCGGGCCACCTTGACCGATGAGCGTGTCGTTGCCGGCGCCGCCGTTGAGCGTGTCCGCTCCGGCTCCACCGAGGATGGAATCGTTTCCGCCTCCGCCGTCGATCGAATCGGCTCCGGCCCCGCCGTTGATGAGATCGTTACTGTCGCCGGCCAAGATTGTGTCACTGCCATCGCCGCCGATGAGCGTGTCCTCCTGCGGGCCGTTGTTCGGGGCAGGTGGTGGTGGCGCGGGTGGCGGCGGAGGCGGCACTTGCCCGACCGATCCGATGACTGCTTGGACGATGGCGTTCGCTAGCGATTCTCCCGAATCAGGATCGATGACGAAGTACAAGGGTTCGCCGGGATTGATCGGGTCGCTGGGAATCTGGCTATCGAGCGCACTGGTCGAGTTGTTGACGCTGCCCGTCAGCAACGCCAGTGATTCCAGCGGGCTGCGTGGTTGCGTCGCCGGATCGGTTGGATCAAAACCAAAGCCACCCAGGCCACCCAGGCCGACGATATGGACGCCCAGACTCACCAATTCATCGATCGTGGGTTGGATTTGAGCTCCATTGGCCGGGACGTTTTGAGTGCTGCCGCCAACTTGGATCGATTGTGCGGGCAGAGTTGATCCGGAACCGCTGTAAGTTGTCAGACCACCGTCGTCACGGAATCGCGTTGCAGCGTCTTCGGCCACGAACACGATTCTCAAAGTGCCCGGACGGAAGCCCACGCCACCCAGCGTGCCGCTCGCCGGCAGGATCGGACCATTGGGATCGCTTGTCAGATCCTGAGCCGTGGAGTCGAAGGCCGGCACATCACCGGAGGCGGAGATCGTGGTTTGCTGTTGGAACAGGGTTCCCACGCTGGTGTCAGTCGTTGTGCCGTTTCCGTTCCCATCAAATCCCACTCCGGTCGCCAATTGGTGCAACGCTTCGATCAGGACCGAACGGCCGTCACCGACGCCTGGGTTTCCACGAGCCAAGGCCGCGTCGAGCGCGGTATTAAATTGCGGAGTGTCGGTCGTGATGATCGGTTGATTGAGAATCAGGGGACGCCCAATTTGCACCCGGCCGTTGTGATACCCTTCAAAGCGACCGATTCCAAATCCCAAGCTGACTCCTGGCAGCGCGGCGATCAACGTCGAGACGACTGTGGGAAACTCCGCTTGCAAAGAGGGGAATACCTGGCGGAAACTAAGCCGGTCATCCGCCAACAAGAACACATCGACCGGCGGAACCGCCGGCGTCGGATCGTTGTCCACGATGCGACCGTCGCCGAGGTTGTCGAACACAATCGACGGAGCCGCCGGCACCGCGATGTTCAAGAACAAATTCTCCTGGACCGACTCGTCGCGCGTGTCGTTGATGACGGTGACGGAGACGATGACACTCGTGTCCCCCGCCGGAATCGTGACGCTGGCGGGGTTCGTACTGGGAATGTCGACGTAAGCGGCGTCGTCGGCGGGCGTGGGAGTTGGCGTTCCCGCCGTGGTGAAGTACGTCACGACGATGGGGTTCAGCGCGGGCGCCCTCAG
>CAYSHJ010001178.1:0-3900 GCA_964430385.1 uncultured Planctomycetaceae bacterium | reverse complement strand
CCCACGCAAGACTCGCTTCCGGCCCGTCGGCCAACGCTACCGGGTGGGAGTGAATACCCACTGGGTTCCAACGAATGGTTTCTGGTCACTTCATGTTTCCATTCCTCCATTGCCAGAGTTAAACAGGACACAAGAGCGGGGCGGCGTCAGCCCCCCGGTCTCGCGGCGAATGCACCGGGGGGCTGACGCCGCCCCGCTCGCCTGAGTGTCTCACGGATGGCCTGCCGAAAGCCCGTGGTTTCACACGGAGCGATCGTCGCGACACGCAGAGACGGACTTCTCGGATCGACTGCTGTCGCGCGAGCAACCGGCGTCTTCGGAACATTCGACACCGCAAACCCTCCGCTGAGGTGAGGGATTCAACGGCTGTGCGGAGAGAGTCAGTCGCTCTTGAAATGGCGGTGATGGCGGTTCTTCGTGCGTTTCAAGTTTTAAGAAACATACGTTGCGTATATGCCGTTTATCAGGGAGGAACGAACTCTGTCGCACAGTCGGTGCCGGATGTGGATTCGGCAGGAGACAGAGATTACTCAGGACCGCATTTATCCGGGAAAGGATCACCCGCCGTGTCACTTAAATCTTGGCTACATTCGTTAGGACGGAATCCCCGTCGGCCAGTTACCAGTGTGCTGCCAACGGCGGTTGAACGCATGGAAGACCGCTCGCTGCTGTCCGTTGCAGCGTTGTTTGTAGGCGGCGAGCTGTTTGTCAGCTCGGACGGTGGTGATAGCATCACGATCCGTCAGAACGCACTGGGTCGTGTCGAGATTCTCGCGAATGGCGCGGTTCTCGGAACGGCACCGAATCAACTCACCAGCGCGGTCACGTCGATCGTCGTCAAAGGTGGCGATGAGGCCAACAACATCAACTTGAACGAAGTCACCAACGCCACGTATCCGTCGATTACGGTCGATGCGACCACGGGCGTTGCGAGCATTCGCGTCGAAGGTGACGACGGTGACGACACCATTTTGGGCTCGCCCTTCTATGGTGACAGCGTGCTGGCCGGCGACGGCGATGACACGCTCACCGGCCAAGGGGGCAACGATGTACTCGACGGTGGCGACGGCGATGACTCGATCCTGGGACAGGATGGCAACGATAGCCTGATCGGCGAAGATGGCAGCGACAGCATCACGGGTGCCGCCGGCAACGACACGATCAGCGGTGGGAACCATCAAGACACGATCACGGGCGATGATGGCGACGACTCGATCGACGCCGGCCAGAGCAGTGACTCGGTCGACGGCGGCAGCGGAAACGACACGCTCAATGGCAGCGACGGCACCGATACGCTCAACGGCGATGCCGGCGACGACTCGCTGCTAGGTGGAGCGGCCAACGATATCCTATCGGGCGGAGATGGCAACGACACGGTTCTCGGGCAAGCGGGAGTCGACACGCTCGGCGGCGGTGCTGGCAACGACTCGCTGAACGGCGGGACGGAGAGCGACAGCGTCTCGGGCGACCTCGGGAACGACACAGTCAACGGTGGGAGCGGCCACGACTCGCTGTTCGGCAACGAGGGTAACGACCTGATGTTCGGTGGCGCCGGCAACGATACGCTCGATGGCTTCCTGGGCGACGATACGTTGAAGGGACAAGCAGGCAATGACTCGCTCTTCGGCGGCGGCGGAACGGACAGCATGGATGGCGGTGACGGGGCGGACATTGTCGACAGCGGCGATCCGCTTCCCGAACCGGCTGCCGTGTCTATCACTGTCTCGAATCCGGCGGTGGCGGAAGGCAATGCCGGCACGACCAACCTGGTGTTCACACTGACTCTGTCAACGGCCAGCTTCTCGCCGATTAGCGTGACGGTGAACACTGCGAATGGCAGCGCCACGGCTGGATCGGATTACACGGCGGTGACCAATCAAGTGGTGGTGTTCAATCCCGGTACGGTGACACAAACAGTCACGGTGGCGTTGGCCACAGACGCGACGAACGAGATCAATGAGACAATTCGTCTGGTGCTGAGCAATCCCGTCAACGCTCGCCTGCAGAATCAGGAAGGGACCGGCACCATCACCAATGATGACGCGCCACCCATCGCCTTGTTCGCGATCGAGTTCGGCGGCGTTGCGGGCGGAGATTTAGTGACCGTCAATACCACGACGGCCGCGACGACTTTCGTGGGAACCAGCGGAACGTTCGGAGCCTTCGATATCACCACCGATTCGGCTGGTAACATTATTGCCCTTGATCTTCCGTTCCTGGCTGACATCGATGTTTATACCGCCGCGACGACTTTCATCAACTTCGTCAGCGGTCTCCCGGTTGGGCTCACCGAAGGTGACACGGCGTTCGATCCAGCGACCAACTCCATCTTCGCGGTCTTCACGGACGTGAACTTGAACCCCAACCTCTTCCGCATCAGCTTGACCACGGGGATTGCCGTGGACTTGGGTGAAATCACGGTCGCAGGCGCCAACCTGGGGGCCAATAACGACGACATCGAGTTCGACTACCTGGCGATGCGCAGCGGAACACTATACGGCGTCATCAGTGCTGGCGTCACCGGCACCAACGCGGGCTTCAACGACAACCTCTTTACGATCAACCCGAACACGGCCGTAGCGGTCGATGTGGGTCCGCTGAATGTGGACCTGCCGGCCGCGACGGGTGGCATGGATTACGACCCGGTCACCGACCGCTTCTTCCTGCTCGATGGCGGCACCGGCAACCTATTGTCAATTGATCCCACGACTGGCACCGCGACACCGATCGGCAACACCGGTATGAATAACGCCAGCGGTGTGACCTTCGCGCCGATTCCGGCGCTCGCACCCCGCAGCGTTGCGGTCGGAAATGCGGCGATCGTGGAAGGAGACCAAGGCACGCAGACAGTCACGTTTGCGGTTACGGCAGATCCGGGCGCTGGCAACGTCATCGTGAACTACACCACGGTGAACGGGACAGCGACGGCCGGAGTCGACTATGTGGCGACTTCGGGAACTTTGACATTCGGAGCCGGCGGCGGCACACAATTCGTCACCGTGACGGTGAACGGCGACTTTTCGTTCGAGGCCAATGAGACGTTCTTCCTGCAACTCACCAGTGTCACGGGCGCGGCGTTCGCGGATGGCTCGGGCGTGGCGACGATCAACGACAACGACGGCGCACCGCTGGGCGACACTTTGCTGGGCAGTCTCGGCAACGACACGCTCATCGGTGGTCCTGCGGCCGACTTCATCAATGGCGACGGCGGCAACGACTTGATCTTCGGTAACGATGGCAATGACACGATTCTGGGCGGAACCGGTCCGGATACGATCAACGGCGGAGCGGGTAACGACTCGATCAACGGTCAGGGTGGGCCGGACGTGATCAATGGTGGCGTCGGTGATGACACCATCGTGTGGGAAGGCGCGTCTTCCGGTAACGACACGGTGTCCAACGAATCGGGTGCGGACGGACTGCGAGTCAACCTGAGCGGCGCGGCCAACGCGGTCACGGTCAGCCAGACACCGATTCCACTGGGTGGCACCTTCGGCACGATGCAAATCACGGAAGGAGCGTCCTCGGTCACGCTGGATCCGTCGATGGGTCAAGTCACGATCGAAGGAAACGGCGGTGACGACGTGGTGACGATCGCCGATTTGGAGAAAGTCAATCGCATGTCGCTGACGGTTCGCGGCGGTGTCGGGAACGACCTGCTGACGGCCCTGGGAGCGAACACGGGCCTGGTCCGCGTCCGCTTGGAAGGTGGCGACGGCAACGACACGCTGATCGGTGGCCTGAACAGCGATACGCTGTTGGGCGAGGCGGGGATTGACCGCTTGAAAGGTGGCGCGGGCAACGACGTGGCGATCGGCGGTGCGAGCATCGATTCGATCAGCGGTGAAGGTGGCAACGACACCTTGATCGGTGGCGACGGCAGCGACACGCTGATAGGCG
>CAYSHJ010001177.1:0-6524 GCA_964430385.1 uncultured Planctomycetaceae bacterium | reverse complement strand
CCCTGTCCCCTGTCCCCTGTCCCCTGTCCCCTGTCCCCTGTCCCCTGTCCACAGGTCCGCCATGCTGAAGTCGCTCGAAATGTTCGGCTTCAAGAGCTTTGCTGATCGAACCCGGTTCGACTTCTCGACCGGCATCACCTGCGTGGTCGGGCCGAATGGATCGGGCAAGAGCAACGTCGTCGACGCGATCAAGTGGGTGTTGGGTGATCAAAGCCCGAAGAGTCTCCGAGGCAAGGAAATGACGGACGTCATTTTCAACGGAGCGTCCGGCCGCAAACCGAGCGCGTTCGCCGAAGTGACGCTGACGTTCAACAATGCCGCTCGCAACTTGGCGCTGGATGCCGCTGAAGTGCAGATCGGCCGCCGATTGTGGCACAACGGCGATTCGGAATATCTCATCAATCAGCAACCGGCCCGGCTGAAGGACATCAAAGACCTGTTCCTGGGCACCGGAGCCGGCACGTCGGCGTACAGCATCATCGAGCAAGGCCGCGTCGACCAAATCCTGCAATCGAACGCGGCCGCGCGACGGCAGGTCTTCGAGGAAGCGGCCGGCGTGTCACGATACAAGGCTCGCAGAGAGGAAGCGACGCGCAAACTGGAACGGGTCGATCAAAACCTGCTCCGGCTACGAGACATCGTCGACGAAGTCGAATCGCAGCTCAACTCGATCCGCTCGCAAGCGTCAAAGGCCGCGAAATATCGTGAGCTGTCCGTCGAATTGCGCGACTGGTGGCTGGGCCTCGCCGCCGACGATCACCGTCATTTCTCCGCGCAGTTGGCGACTGTCGAACAAGAGCTCGCCGGCGGTGAGGCTCAATTGACAGACCTCACGACGCGGCAACAAGACTTGGAGCAACGGCTGGCCGTCTTCGACGGCGAGAGCACCGAAGTCGACACTCGTCTGCGAACGGCCGAGCACCACGCGGCCGGAAATCGCGAAAGCGTCGTCCGGCAGGAAGCGACCTTGCGGCACTTGAACGCTCGGCAGCGAGAACTCGAAACCGACCTGGGCCGCTTGCGCCGGCAGCGAGCGACCATGCAATCTCGCTCGCGCGAGATGATCGCCGAATTGCGCCGGCACGAAGAGCAACTCACGCACAGCGAAGCCGAACATCCACGGCTGTGCAACGAACTCGCCAAAACTGAAGGCGAACTCGCCGAGTTGACATCGCGGATCAAAGCCGATCAGGCACAACTCGATCGCGAACGGCAGAAGCAAGTCGAGTTGACGCAGCAACTCAACAGCACGCAGCAAAGAGTCGACGGCGTGCGGTCGCAGCGTGAAGCGGCGCAGTCGGCCGTTGTGTCGACATCGCAACGGCTCGCCCAATGCGACGCGGACATGATCGCGAGCCAGTCGGAATTTCTGCGGCGGCAAGCGGCCGTCGACGCCGTGTTGGCGGAGGTCGCGACGCTCGACGATCGGGTCCGCGAGGTGCGCGATCGCCAGAAACAGCTCACCGCCGATCAGGAACGACTTCAGCAACAACTCCGCGAGCAGCGCGAGGACCGCAGCGCAAAACTATCGCAACAAGCGGTACTTGAAGACCTCGAACGCCGGCAAGAGGGACTCGGCATCGGCGTGAAGGAAATCCTCAACCGCGCAAAGACGTCGGACTATTCACCGTGGAACAGCATCCTCGGCAGCGTGGCCGAGCTGATCGAAGCCGATCTGGACGAGGCCGCGATCCTGGAAGTCGCTCTCGGCACCCGCGCGCAATTGATCGTCGTCCGCGAACTGCAACCGATCATCGACTACCTCAACAGCGGCGCGAACCGGCTATCCGGCCGCGTCGGGTTCGTCGAAGTGACGAGGCAGACTGTCCTGCACTCTGTTCCTGACTTATCCGCTTATCCGGGCGTCATTCGCCGCGCCGATCAACTGGTCAGCTTGTCGAGCAAAGTCGCCGATCTGCCCGAGCTACTGCTCGGCACGACGTGGGTCGTCAGCACGTTGGCTGTTGCGCTAGAACTGGCTCATGGACAAGGCCAAGGTTATCGCTTCGTGACATTGCAGGGGGAATTGCTCGAAAACGACGGGACATTGCTCGCCGGCGCGGTGCGCAGTGAGGTGGCGTTGCTAACTCGTCGCAGCGAACTGAGACGGCTGAAGAACGATCTGCTGCGCATCGACCGGGCGATTGATGATGGCGAGCGTCAATTCGTTAATGTCACACAATCGCTCAAAAGCGTCGAGCGACAAATCGAGTCGGCCAGTTCCGATAAACAAGAAATCGCCGACCGGATCGCTCAGTCACGATCCGATGTCGCGACACAGCGGCAAGACATCGACCGGATGCTGAAAGAGCGGGACGCGATTCTGGCCAAAGCGGCGCGGTTTGAATCGCTCGCGGCCGAACTGGTCCTGCAAATGGATCAGGCGCAGCGCGAGCAGGCTTGGTTCGAGGACCATCTGCAGAGCTTGCGCGAATCAACCGCAGCGTTCGAGGCCGAACTGACACAGCGCGATCAACAACGTCAGACACTCACACAGTGTCAGGTCGAAGGCCGCTTGCAATTGGCGAAACACGAAGAACGTTTGCAGGGACTGCGCGCGGCAAGCGCGCGATTGGAGGACGAACAACGGCAACGGGACGAACAACTTGAGGAGGCCGAGCGTCGTTTCGCCGCGGCCTTCACGCAATCGCGGCAGATCAATCTGCAACTGCTCAACACCAACGCCGAACTTTGGGAACTGCAGTTGCTCGACGAGCAATTCGCCGCAAAAGTCGCGTCCGTGATGGTCGACAAAGAGCAGTTGCGGCAGCGCAAATCGACACTTTCCGAAGACGAAGCCCGCGTGCGGCAAGAGCGTCGTGAGTTGAACGACCGCTTGCACGCTCGCGAAATTGTGGCGCATGATGCTCGTCACCAATTGCAGGTCTGCGCCGAACGGATCGAAGAGGAATATCAACTGTCGCTCGACGAGGTCGTCGTCTCCGGAGCGTCCGCGTTTGCGTTATGGCAGGCGGGTGGAAGAGGTCAGAGGCCAGAGGTCAGAGGTCCGTCGTCGGACGACGACACCGACGCGGAAGACACCGTCGGCTTTGCGACCCGGGTCGATGCCGAGCACGGTGTCGACGGCGGCGAGTCCAGCGGCAGCGAATTGCTCGCCGACACGCCGGCCCAGAGTTCCTCAGAGATGGTCACGGCTGATACATCGTTCCTCGACATTCGCCCGGAATTGGAACAACGCGTCAATCGGCTGCGGCGGAAATTGAAGCTCATGGGAAGCGTCAACACCGACAGCTTGAAGAACCTCGATGAGCTAGAGGCTCGTTTCCAGCATCTCCATTCACAGTTGCAAGACCTCGATGAAGCCAAGGCCACACTGGAGGAGATCATTCGCAAGGTCAACGTCGAAAGCCGGCGACTGTTCCTGGAGACGTTCGCAGCGATTCGTACGCACTTCCAGCAACTGTTTCGCAAGCTCTTCGGCGGCGGTGAAGGGGACGTCATTCTGGAAGATTCAGAAGATGTGCTCGACTGCGGCATCGACGTCGTCGCGCGACCACCCGGCAAGGAACTGCGCAGCATCACGCTGCTCAGCGGCGGCGAGAAGTCGTTGACCGCCGTGGCGCTGCTGATGGCCATCTTCCGCAGCAAACCCAGCCCGTTCTGCATTCTGGACGAAGTCGACGCGGCGCTCGACGAAGCGAATGTCGAACGCTACAGCGGCTTGGTGAGAGACTTCAAACAGACCACGCAGTTCATCATGATCACTCACAGCAAGCGTTCCATGCAGGTCGGCGACATCCTGTACGGCGTGACCATGGAACAATTGGGCGTTTCGAAGCGGATGTCTGTTCGCTTCGAGGACGTCAGCGACAACGGTGATTTCCGAGTGTCGCCGGCCTCCGGCAGCAACGCGGCGTAATTCGGCGACCGGCAAGAATTGATTGACCCAAATTAGTCGTGGCACTCCGTGACACGACGGCTCCCGCCAGGGAGTATCGGGGCGACTATCTCCTGCCGCTCGCCTTAGTGTGCTTCACCACCGACCCCGTGTCATTTCGGGTGTCTAGGCGGCGTGATGGTCACTCGGCCTGAGGTCTCGAACCGGTCGCCGTGTGACGAGCGAAATTCCACCTTGAGTTCCAGCCCGCGAGAAGTCGGCGGCGTTTGCCACGGGAGTTCGAAGCGATAGCCGGAACCGGCAAGCACTTGTTGCCAAGCATCGTGCGTTTGTTGCTCGTTGAAGGACCACACGCCCAGTTGCTGCTGCTCGGCAGGCCGCGAAGCGTCGAGCAACACGCAATCGACGATTCCCGGCAGGCGGACCGCTTCGCCACGATCGTCGTGAGGAGTGACGACAACGATCAATTCGTCGTCGCCCAGAACACCGTCCCGATCAATGCCACCGGTTTGCAGCGAGTTGATCTTCAAGCCAGTGACGCGAAATTGGCGTTCAGCCAGCGCGACAGAACCGACGGGCTTGCCATCCGATGCCAGTTGTTGATTCAACGAGTTATTCAGACGACGAGCAGAGATCAACTCGGACTGCGAGTGTTCAAACTGCTGACGCAACGAAGCGATCTCATCCTCTTGCTCGCGCAAACGAACTTCCAGCAAATCCAGGCTTCGCCGGCCAAGGCATCCGGAGAGCACGCCGCATAACGCGATGGCAGTCGCCGTACGAGCAATCGACTTTGAAGAAGTGAGCCTCATCCGTGATGGCCCCATCGCTTGACCGCAAGCTGCGGCGTGCGGTGACACGAGTCGAGTTACGACTCCACTTTCACTAGCAGTTTTTCCAGGACTTGGTCGATCAGGCCATATCCTTTGGCTTCGTCGGCCGTCATGAAGTTGTCGCGGTCGGTATCTTTCTCAATAGAGTCGAGCGTCTTGCCAGTGTGCTTTTGCAGAATTTCGTTCATCCGTTGCTTCACGCGGAGGACTTCCTTCGCGTGAATTTCCAACTCGGTGGCGGTCCCCTGCATGCCGGCGAGCGGTTGATGGATCATGATCCGCGCGTTCGGCAGGGCGAATCGCTTGCCGGGTGCTCCGGCGGTCAGCAGCACGGCGCCCATGCTGGAGGCTTGGCCGACGCAGTACGTGGCCACGTCGCAGTTGATGTATTGCATGGTGTCGTAGATCGCCATGCCGGCCGTGATCGAACCGCCCGGAGAATTGATGTACATGTGGATGTCGGCCTTGCTGTCTTCAAACTGCAAGTACAGTAATTGGGCGACGACCGCGTTGGCCATTTCGTCATACACGTTGGTCCCTAGAAAAACGATCCGGTCCTTGAGCAGCCGGCTGTAAATGTCCATGACCCGCTCTTCGCGGCCACTCTTTTCGACAACCCACGGAACCAACGAGGACATGGAGAACTCACTTTTCAAGGGACAAGAGGCCAATGAGGCGCTGAGAAGCTAGGACACTTTCTTGTCTTTGTCGGCTGGCAGCTTGTCAAGGACTTCGTCGACGAGGCCGTATTCTTTCGCTTCCCGAGCGGACAGAAAACGGTCACGGTCGGTATCGCGAGCGATGATCTCCAGCGGTTGGCCGGTGTGTTTGGCCAGAATTTCGTTGAGAATCAGCCGCGTATCGAGAATGTCTCTTGCCTGTATTTCGATGTCGGAGACTTGTCCGCCGACTTCGCCGTATGGCTGATGAATCATCATTTTGGAATGCGGCAAGCAATACCGCTTGCCCTTCTTGCCGCCGGCCACCACGATCGCTCCGCCACTGGCCGCCAAACCGACGCAGTACGTGGCGACATCGCAATCCATGAACTGCATGGTGTCGTAAATGGCCATCGTCGCCGTCACCGATCCGCCGGGTGAGTTGACGTACAGGTGAATGTCTTGGTTGCGGCTTTCGGATTGCAGGAACAGCAGCTTCATCACGATCATATTCGCGGTCGCGTCGTTAATGACCCCTTCCAGAAAGACGATGCGGTTCTCCAACAGCAAATCCCCGATGCCCATTTGCCGCTGCCGCGCATACTCGCGTCGCTGATTCGTCGAAGAAACCGTCTGCGCCACCCATTGATCCAACATGATGTCTCCTCAAGGGCTTGGGCTTCTCTCAACCCATTTCCGCCGTTCAGTCGGTCGCGCGAGAACTCCAACGACCGGGGCGGGTGAGATAGTCGATGGCGCCGACGACCGTCAAGTGACCTTGAGCTTCATCCCTATTTGCAAATGGCCGTGCTCCAGCGTTACGCCTTCGGTCCGACCGGCTCGTTCGGGTTGTGGCAGATTTCGATCTCCACGGCCTCGACATTCGTGATCTGACGAATCTGCATCGGGACTTCTTCAAACACGGCTTTGGACAAAATGACGTCGACGGCCTTGCGTTCGCGGATCTGCGCTTCGAGGTTTTCGATGACGCCCGATTTTTCCAGCCGGGCACGCATGCGGCGAACGTTCTCGCCGCGAGCCATCGCCATGTAGGCCAGTTCCGTATCGATGTCGTACGACGTCACCTCGATGTTCTCCTGCGTGGCGATCTTGTCGAGGATGAAGTGTTCCTTCATCGCCTTGCGCGTGATCGACACTTGGTGTTGACGCAAT
>CAYSHJ010001176.1:0-2433 GCA_964430385.1 uncultured Planctomycetaceae bacterium | reverse complement strand
TGAGTCGATCATCGCGACCGGCTTTCATCGACTCGGTCCGTGGGACGACGAGCCGGCGGACTTCGAGCAAGACCGCTGGGACCAAATCGACGACATCGTCCGCACGACGTCGCAGGCCTTTCTCGGCATCACACTCGGCTGTGCTCGCTGCCACGACCACAAGTTTGATCCGCTGTCGCAACTTGACTACTACCGCTTGGCCGCCGTGCTCAATCCGCTCAAACGCCCACTGAATGGACGGCAAGAACTCGATTTGCCGGCCGGCACGGTCGCTCAGCGATCGGCCTTGCTTCAGCGTGATCGCTGCATTGACGAGCTACGCCAACAAATCGCCTCGGTGCGCGACTCGATCCGGGAGAAGTTTTTGAAGTCTGGCCGCAGCAGCTTGCCCGCGGAAGTGTTGACGGCCTTCACCACGGCGCCGGACAAAAGGCAGCCGCCTCAAAAAGAACTCGTCCAAAAGCACACGCCGCAACTCGAAACGGAATTGCTCGCCGCATTGCCTGACGACAAACTCGCTCGCGTCGCCGACGCCGAACAACAGATCGCCCGTTTGCAGGCCGACACGCCAGACTTGCCGCGCGGCTATTTCATGACCGAAAGCTCCGCACCGCCGCCGCCGACATTTCTCTTGTTGCGCGGACAGGCCGCCGCGCACGGTCCAGAGGTTCAACCCGGAGTGCCTGCCGTGTTGGTGCGGAAACAGCCGTTGTTCGACAACGTTCAGAAGGCCGGCGTTTCTGACAAGGCCGGGCTTCTTGAGACCGCCTGCAACACCACTCAGCGCCGCCTGACATTCGCTCATTGGATCGCCAGTTCCGACAACCCGCTGACCGCGCGCGTGATCGTCAATCGCGTTTGGCAATACCACTTCGGCGAGGGCCTGGTCCGCACGCCCAGCGACTTCGGTGTCATCGGCGAATCGCCCACGCATCCCGCGTTGCTCGATTGGCTCGCGGACTGGTTTGTGCATGACGCGAATTGGTCGCTCAAGAAACTGCACCGCTTGATCCTGACAAGCAACACGTATCGAATGAGCAAGTCGGAGCACCCGATTTATAGCGAACGCGACCCGCGCAACGTCACCTGGTGGCGAATCCCATATCGCCGGCTGGAGGTCGAAGTGATCCGCGACTCGATCCTGTCCGTGAGCGGTCAACTCCGCCGGCCGATGGGTGGTCCCGGCGTCTATCTGGAGATCCCGCCGGAGGTTCTCGCTGGCAACAGCGACCCGAACGTCGTCTGGCCGAAGTTCGATGAGGTCGCGAGTGCTCGCCGCACCATCTACGCCTTCGTCAAACGAGCGCTCGTCGTCCCGTTCTTGGAAGTCCTTGACGTCTGCGACACGACCCGCTCGACCGAGCTTCGCAACCGCACAACGATCGCGCCGCAAGCATTGACGCTGTTCAATGGAGCTTTCGTCACCCGCCAATCTCAACACTTCGCCGATCGTCTCGAACACGAAGCCGGCAACGACTCGCAGCGGCAGATGGAACTCGCCTATCGACTGGCGCTCTGCCGAAATCCGTCACCCGTAGAACTCGCGGCCATGCGGCAGTTCCTGACCACCGAAGCTGAAACGCAAACCGCCGAAGCCGCTCGCCGCAACGAACCAATTTCACCGACCGATGCGCGACGCCGAGTGTTGGAGCAGCTATGCCGAGTGATCTTGAACCTCAACGAGTTCCTGTATCCGAACTGATGGCCTGCCGATCATGTCTCGTCGCCCCAGGTCATCACACCATCATCACACCATACCGCGACGCTTCAGTTCCGCCACGACTGTCTGAACGATCTCGCTGACATCTTGGGATTTCAGATCGCCGGTCGAGCAGCCGCCAATTGGTTCGTCAGTGAAGCCGTGTTGCGACAACAGACATTGCAGCGTCTTACTGAGCACGGCGAGGTCGGTCACTTGCTGATCCGATTGCGGCTGACGACCGATACCCATTTGGAAGCCGCGCAAATCGACGGCCGCCCGAAAGCCATTCGGGAACTCGGCCGAATAGATCATCGTGTCGAACAGCGTGACGAGATCGAACTGCACTTGCCGAGCTTCATCCAATCGGCCACTAAGCGTCAGGTCATAAAGCAGCCTGGTGAGTTCGGGGACGACTCCGGATGATGCATTCGTTCCGCCGTCACAGCCGACGAGCAACATCGGCATCAACGCCGCGTCCCAACCCGTCAGAAATGCGAACTCCGGCCGATTCGGGCGCACGGCCTGAATCATGCGGATCATGTTGACGATGTCGCCCGAACTGTCCTTGATGGCGACGACTTTCTCGCACTCGTCGGCCAGACGCCGTACTGTCGGCACGTCGATCGGACTGGCGAACATCGGAATGTTGTACAGCGTCACGTCAATCGGCGTGTTCGTGCCGATCTCCTTGAAGTACGCATACACCGACGCCGGGCTGAGCTTGTAGTAAA
>CAYSHJ010001175.1:0-5376 GCA_964430385.1 uncultured Planctomycetaceae bacterium | reverse complement strand
ATGGTTTCGTCTCATTCATCCGTTACGCACCCTTCCGACGCCGTTTTCACATTCTTGATGTATTTGTAGAGCGTGCCGCGCGTGTGCTTGAGTGGCGGAGCGGTCCAGGCGGCTTTGCGTTTGGCGAGTTCATCGGCGGAGACATCCACGTCGATGACTCGCTTCTCGGCGTCGATGGTGATCTTATCGCCGGTTTGGACGAGGGCGATCGGGCCGCCTTCTTGAGCTTCCGGCGTGATGTGGCCAACGATGAAGCCGTGGCTGCCGCCGCTGAACCGGCCGTCGGTCATCAGGGCCACGTCCTTGCCGAGGCCCGCACCCATGATGGCCGAAGTCGGTGTGAGCATCTCCGGCATGCCGGGGCCACCCTTGGGACCTTCATAGCGGATGATGATCACGTCGCCTTTCTTGATCTCGCCTTGTTCCAGGCCCCGGAGCATCGCTTCTTCGCCATCGAAGCAACGAGCGGTGCCGTTGAAGATGAGACCTTCTTTGCCCGTGATCTTGGCGACGGCTCCGTCCGGTGCGAGGTTGCCTCGCAGAATTTGAATGTGGCCGCTTGACTTGATCGGCTTTTCCAACGGCTGAATGATCGGCTGACCAGGCGTCAGCCCCGATAGCGGTTCGAGGTTCTCGGCGATCGTTTTGCCGGTGCAAGTCAGGCAGCTTCCATCGAGCAGGCCGTTTGCCAAGAGATACTTCATCAATGCGGGCGTGCCGCCGATCTGTTGCAGGTCGGCCATCACGAACTTGCCGCTCGGCTTGAGGTCCGCAATGAAGGGGACTCGGTCGCTGGTTTTCTGAAAGTCGTCAATGGCCAGATTGAGGCCGACCGACCGCGCGATCGCGATCAAGTGCAGCACGGCATTCGTCGAGCCGCCGGTCGCCATGACGACGACCATCGCGTTTTCTAACGACTTGCGTGTGATGATGTCTCGCGGCTTGATGTCCTGTTCGAGCAAATTGCGAATCGCCGCGCCGGCTCGAAAGCACTCGTCCAACTTCGCCGGGTCTTCGGCCGGGATCGACGAACTGTAGGGCAGCGACATGCCCATCGCCTCGATCGCCGACGCCATCGTGTTGGCCGTGTACATGCCGCCGCAGGCGCCGGCTCCGGGAATACTGCAACGGACGATCGACTGGCGGTCGGCGTCGGAAAGGCGACCGGCGATGTACTCACCATACGCCTGAAACGCCGACACGATGTCCAGTTTCTGATCTTGCCAGCAGCCCGGCTTGATCGTGCCGCCGTAGACCATGAACGACGGCCGGTTGAGCCGTCCCATCGCCATGATGCAGCCCGGCATGTTTTTGTCGCAGCCGGGGATCGAGACGTTCGCGTCGTACCATTGCCCGCCCATGACCGTCTCGATGGAATCCGCGATCAGATCGCGCGACTGCAACGAGAAGCACATCCCCTCGGTCCCCATCGAGATGCCGTCGCTCACGCCAACGGTGTTGAACCGCATCCCGACCAAGCCCGCGGCCGTGCAGCCTTCCTTGACCTTCGCGGCCAGCGTGTTGAGGTGCATGTTGCAGGTGTTTCCTTCGTACCACATGCTGGAAATGCCGATCTGCGGCTTGTGCATGTCCGCTTCGGTCATGCCCGTGCCATAGAGCATCGCCTGCGAGGCACCTTGCGATCGAGGTTGAGTGACGCGCGAACTGTACTTGTTGAGTTGAGTCATGGTGATGTTTCAGATTTCCAATTTGAGACTTGAGATTTCAGATTCGAACGTCGGCGAAGAGTTTGGCATCGTCACCACCGCGGACACGTCGGCAGGGGCAAGGTCGCGCGGATCGTGGCCATGTCCACGTCCACACGGATGTCATCCGCCGGACTCCGCGATCGCGCGAGCAGCCTCTTGGAACAACTCCCCTGCGAGGTCATTTAACATGACCTACGGCTCCACCAACTCGCACGGATGCGGCGTGCGATCCACCTTCGGGATGACTTTCGGCTTGTAGATTTCGGTGTATGCCTTCGCGAGCCGGTGCTGATCCAACGCCTCTGGCGACGACCAACGCTCGACCAAAATGAAAACCTTCGGATCATTCTGCGACTGATACAGTTCGAAACGATCGCAGCCAGGCTCTTGCCGCGATAGCTCTGTCTGTTGAACCAACAGAGATTTGATTTCGTCCACGTCCGCCGCGTCACGCACCGTGACGATCACGTTGTTATAGATCATGACGTCCCTCGTGATTTCTGGGAGCAGAATGCTTGCAGCCAGAATACTCGTCACGCTATGAGGCCGCCAGTCGTGCGATGTGCGAGTCACGAAACACATTTTGAACAGATGGTCGCAAAGGACGCGAAGTAGAAGACCTGGGATCTTGAAGTTATCCCTTCGCGGCCTTTGCGATCTTCTGCTCATAGCTTGCCTTCTTCTCGTCGAGCGAGGATTTGAAATGCGGTTCTCGCGGCTCAACAGACTGGTTGGTGTCTTGTGTGCGGTACTGCTGTGGTTGCCGGTGGCGGCGGTCGGAGCGGAACCGCCGGTCAACGTTGTGTTGATTGTCGCCGACGATCTCGGTGCGATGGACTTGGCTTGCTACGGGAGCACGTTTCATCGGACGCCACATCTGGATCGGCTGGCGGCGGACGGAATGCGATTCACTCAGGCGTATGCCGCGTGTCCGGTCTGCTCGCCGTCGCGAGCAGCCATTCTGACGGGGCAGTATCCACAGCGATTTCAATTGACCGACTGGCTGCCCGGGCGGCCGGATCGTCCGGATCAGAAGTTGAAACGGCCGCCGTTGCGTCAGAGCTTGCCCCTCGAAGCCGTGACTATTGCCGATGCGCTCAAGCCGGCGGGCTACGTATGCGGCAGCATCGGTAAGTGGCATCTCGGCGGCGAGGGCTTCGAGCCGACTCGCCAAGGTTTTGATCTGAACATCGCGGGTGACGCGGCCGGGACTCCCGCAAGCTATTTCGCTCCGTTCGGCAAACTGGGAAGCAAGGCGATGCCCGGTTTGCAGGACGCTCCCGAAGGCGAATACGTCACCGACCGGCTGGCCATCGAAGCGGAGAGATTCATTGAACAGCATCATGAGCGGCCGTTCTTCCTGTATTTACCGCACTTCGCCGTCCATACACCGATGAAGGCCAAGGACGAGTTGGTGAAGAAGTATCCCGAGGCGGGAACGTTTCGTGGGCAGCAAAACAATCCGATTTATGCCGCCATGCTCGAAAGCCTGGACGATGCGGTTGGCCGAGTTGTTCGCAAGCTCGACGAACGGAAACTGTCAGAGCGCACGATCGTGATCTTCACGTCCGACAACGGCGGGCTAGCGACGGTTGAAGGGCCGAACACGCCGGCCACGTCGAACGCTCCGCTGCGCGAGGGCAAAGGTTGGCTGTACGAAGGCGGCCTGCGAGTGCCGTTGCTCGTGAAGTGCCCGAGCGCGGTGAAGCCCGGCAGCACGAGTGACGTTCCGGTGTGCGGCATCGACTTGCTCCCGACGCTGATGGAGATGACGGACACTAGCCCGACGCGCCAGCGCGGCGGCCAAAAGTCAACAGATTCTGATCCCTCGCTGGCGCGTCGGGCTAGCGTCGACGGCGTCAGCCTTGTGCCGTTGTTGAAACAATCCGGCTCGATCGAGCGAACGGCTCTCTTCTGGCATTATCCACACTACGCGAACCAAGGCGGACGTTCCGGCGGAGTGATCCGAGCGGGCGAATGGAAGCTGATCGAGTTTTACGAAGAAGGACGGCGCGAGTTGTTTCATCTCGCGAAGGATGTCAGCGAGTCGCGGAACCTCGCCGAACAAGAACCCGATCGAGTCCGCGAACTGGCGGCGAAATTCGATGTGTGGCGCACGGACGTCGGAGCGCTGATGCCGGAGGCGAATCCCGATTACGTCCCGAACCCGCAAACGGCGAACGGCGAGATCACCCTGACCGCGAAGTCGGCCGACGTGCGCGGCGTGATGCTGCGGTTCGAGCCGTTGCCGCACAAAAACACGCTCGGCTTTTGGGTCAACGCGAACGATTGGGCTCGCTGGGAGTTCACGGTCACACAGCCGGGTAAGTTTCAGTTGGAAGCTCTCGTCGGCTGCGGCAACGGCAGCGGCGGCAGCGACGTCCGCTTCGAGATCGGCGAGCAAGCTCTCATGCTGACCGTGCCAGAAACCGGCGGCTTCCAAAACTTCGTGCCGAGGATGCTCGGCGAGATTCAGATCGACAAACCCGGTCGCCACGAACTGCACGTCAAGCCGACGAAGAAGCCCGGCGTGGCCGTGATGGACCTGCGACAAGTGCGATTGATTCTGGTGAAGTAACTCTTGTGCCGGGATGACACTTTTGGAGGCCCTCCCCCCCGCTCGAACCGTCGAGCTATCCACAGTGGCTCGCGACCAATCGATCTGATTGACCGCTCGCAACTGATTCAGCAACGCTTAGGCATCGCTGCTCGCCACTCGTCGCAATGCCTCGCCGGTCAAACGATACATCGTCCAATCCGATAAAGGCTTCGCTCCCAGGCTTTCGTAAAAACGGATCGACGGAGCGTTCCAATCGAGCACCGACCATTCCATCCGGCCATTCCATCCGGCCGCAGTCGCGGGGCGAATGACGGTGTCAGTTGATGAGGACATCCTGAAACTCGCGATTTCTGGGCTGAATTGTGGGTTTCCTGCCTCGGTCACTCAAGTCGGTCGGCGAAACCACATCGATGAGAGTTTCTGAGCGACCACAACTAACAGTGGCCGGACGGCTCGCCGCAACAAAATGTTCGATTTGCTTTACAGCGCGATGCGCGGCACCTACGATCCCGCCGCCTTGCTCACAGGGCTTTGACAAATCGCCGACGCCAAGATGGTTTTCGGCTGTTGATGCCGGTGAGTTGGCTATTGGCCGTCGCGGTTGTGATCCGCGACAGGCTCGGACTGAAGGATTAGTCCTGGAGAACGACGCATGGATGCGACGCTCGCTCGGCTCTGGTCGTTGGGACTCAATGAGTCCTCTCAACACGATCAAAGGCTCCCGCAGTTATCCCGCGTTCGTCGTGTGTTGGACGAGTATGCCCTTCAGGTCGTCGTACCAAACTCAGTCGGTTCCGACCGCCTGACAGCGGAACAACGAACGAGAACCTTCTGACCGAGTCATGGCGCGAGCTGACTCGGTGGCGCGGGTCGGTTCGAGCGAAAACGAAAACATCGCCACACGAACCGCAGCACCAATGGTGCTGAACCAAGGAAGGGCCAACGCATGAGCTCGAACAACACTCCGAAACCGTTCATCGGCATCAACACGGATTTCCGCCCCGCCTCGAAAGAACACATCGCGCTCTCGTGGATCACCAGCGGCTACTACGACCAAGTCAGTTCCGCCAAAACCGCGAAGTCTCCCGGCGGCATCCCGATGATCAT
>CAYSHJ010001174.1:0-12224 GCA_964430385.1 uncultured Planctomycetaceae bacterium | reverse complement strand
TGAGGCGCGCGAGGCCTTGTGGCGCGTGTTCGAGAAGTCGAGCAAACTCGACGACCGGCTCGAAGTGATTCGCAAGCTGACTGAACTCGCCGTCGTCCCCGGCGAGTTCGACAAGCTGACTCAACGACTGATTCGCCTGCGACAAGAACCGAAGTTGTCACGTGACGCAACGCTCTGTTTGGTGCAAGTCCACGAGCAAGCTGGCGACACCGGTCAAGCGCGCCATGAATTGGAGCGTTTGCTGCCGCAAAGCCCGCGCGATCCTGACTTGCTGAGACGTTTGACGTCATTGAGTGAAGCCACCGGCGACCTCGAAGCGGCGATCGCTCATCAACGCCGCTTGCTTGACGTCACTCGTTCGCGCGAAGCCGACGAACACCTGGTGGTGCTGCTCCGCCGAGCCGGCCGCGACTCCGAAGCCGACATACTCGCCACCCGCTGGCTCGAATCCGAACGCGACCCCGCCAAGGTGCTCAAGGAAAGCGATCGGCTGCTGGGATTGGAGCCACTCAATGAGAAGAACCGGCCGAATGCTCAGCGTGCGTTGGCACTAGCACAAATGTGGCTTGACCGCGAGCCGGACAATTGGGAGTTCCTGCTCCGTTACGGGTTCGGATTGTTTGACGTTGGGCAAACAAAGGAGGCGAATGCCGCGTTCGACAAGATGCTGTCACTGCCCGTGTCCGATGACGCTTTGAGTGTTCTGTCGCCACGTCCGAGCGCCGGATCGTCGTCGACCTCGCGGATTGCCGAACGAGTGCATCAAATCCGCCAACGGGTGCGACAGGGACAGTTGAGTGAGACTTTCGATTATGGCGCCGCGCGTGCCCGCGTCCTGAGTGAGCGGCTTCAAGAGCCTCGCGAACGCCGCGACGCTCACCGGCGAGCGGGGGGCGTTAGCCTCCCAGTTGCCTCGAACGACGCGAAAGCCAACACGAAGGACACGAAGCCGGGCGACGTTCCACGAACCGGGGGGCTAACGCCCCCCGCTAGCCAGGTTCCAAAAGAGGTGGCGTTACGACAGTGTTGGGACGCCGTCTATCGCAAGTTCTTCCACGGTTCGCCAGAATCTTTGATGAAGGCGGTGACGGAGTTGCTCGACGTTGCTCCCGAAGACGCCGGAGCGCAGTGGCTGTTTCTGTCAACGCTGCGTCAGCGTCCGACTTCGAAGGCATTTTCGAGTTGGAGTGAACTCGAAGGGATGAACCCGCTGAATGCAGAGATCCTCGACCGGCTGCCGACGCTACTTCGCCAGCTTCAATCTTGTGATGAGGCGATGGAATGGGAGCATGTTCCGCTGATCGAGCTTGTTTGCCGCGAAACCGCTCGTGCGCGACGAATGGAGACGGCTCACGAACTGTTGGCGGAGTTTGAGAAATCCTCCGAAAGCCGCGATGCGCTGGCGTGGCTCCTGCAAGCGGCCGCGATGAACGACGACACCGAGTCAGCGTTGCGGATTCTCGCGAAGTTCTCCAGCCTGGATTTCACGAAGGCCAAAGGCGCAACAGTCGTTCGTGCTGCAACGCTGCGCTCTGATCCGGCGAACGTCGCGTGGTGGCTGAGCCGCCTGATGAGTCGCCACCGCAAGAAGCTCAGCGATGGGCTGGAATTGTCAGCCGAAAATCTGCGGATTCTCGATGCTGCCTTTGCCGCGTACTCGCAGCCAAATTTCGGGCGATCAACGACTAAGGCGAGAATCGCGACTCCGGCCACACTGCCACCAAGTGGGGGCTTCGAAAAACAACTCCAAGTCGTTCAGAAGATCGTTCCCTACGACCTGGGGCTGGTCTGGCAGACGACGACACTCACCGGGTATCTGGAAGAGAGTTTTCCGTCTGCCGAAGCGATGCCCGAACTAACCGTGATTCACGTTCTCCGGCAAGCATGGTCGCAGGCTGGGACACCACGGGAGCGAATCAAGTTGTTCAGACACGTCAAAGCGGCGGCCGATCACGCCGAGATTAATTCGCGGCAGCGATTTCTTTGGGAGGTCGCGCTCACAAGCTTGGAGTGGTGGAATCATTGGACTCCTGATGGCAAGCTCCAAGAGCCTTCGCCGCAGCGTGACTCATTGACGATGATGCGAGGGCTCTTCGAGTTCGATGAAGCGTCGCCCGCGCTGAAGCTCGGCATCGTGTTGTGCCACCTCAAGTATGAGCAGCGCGACCTCGCCCTCGACCTGCTTGATCGTATCGCGACAACCGACGGCCAGCAGCTCAAGGAGATCGAAAAACTTGCCATCCAGATTGCAGGAAAGTTGGGGCGAGTGGAGCGGGTGCGCGTGGCGGCGGAGCGGTTGTTTGGGATGCGGTTGGAGCCTCAGGAGGAGTTGCAACTAGCGTCCACGTTGTCAGGCTTGGGACTGCACGAACAGGCCGAGGCGATTCGGCGACGTGGTCCGCAGCGGTTTGGGAATGACGTCGGCTCGCTGCTGGCGTTGCTGGAACAGCGGTTGAAAGAGGACAAGCCGAACGAGGCGGCTCAAGTCGCCGAGCAGATTCTGTTGCGGACTCATCCGGCGGGACTCGCGTCGAGCGTGAGCGGGGCAACGGGAGCGGGAACTCAGCCGTCGAGTCCGTTCTTACCGGTCGCTCAACAGGCACGGAAGAAGGCGTTGGAAACGTTAGCTTCCGCCGGGCGATTGGGTCCGTTCATCGAGCAGGCGGAAAAACAGTTTGATCGTTCGCCACAGTCGCTGAAGTTGTTCGGACAACTGGCCGAGCTGTATGTGGCGGAGGTTCCGCCAAAAGGCGGGACTACGAACGGCGGGGCGAACGAAAAAATCGCGCGACTGCTCGACCGCCTGGCCGACAGCGACGCGCCCGACCCGCAGTTTCGTCTGACGCTGGCGCGCGCGTTGGTCTCGGCCGGCAAAGCACAGCTCGCGGGGCCGCACTTCCTGTTCGCCATCGAACGCCTGCCCAACGCGACCGCTCAAGTGCTGTTCGAGGCGGAACAAATCCTGTCGGAACTCGGCCATACCGAAGAGCTGGCGACCATCGTGCTGAAATCGAAGCTGGCGGTAAACGACCAGCAGCGAGTGGAACTCTTCCGCCGCGTCGTCCAACGCTTGGAAGGTCCACCGATCCGAGCCAAGCTCATCATCCAACTGTTCGACAAAGCGTTCCGCGAAGCTCCCGATTTGCGCCCGATGCTTGCCGCTCAACTGCTCGCCGCGAGCGAATCGGTTTGGCAACAGGAAGAGTTGTGGCCGATCGCACGCGACTTGGTCGTGCCGCCAGAGTCGCGCAAGAACGTCGATCCCTGGTTCGGCATCGACATCGTGACCAAGCGGTCGCAAACACGCATCGACTTGCTCGCCCTGCGTGTGGTCGAACTGGCAGAAGAAATTGGCAAGCTGGACGAACTCGAGGCCCTTATCGTTGCCGCGATGAAGTCGCATCCGGCGTGGAAACTTGGAGGGAGCGTGACGCTGGGGCTGATCAAGCTACGGCAACCCGGAAAGTTGGAGCAAGCGAAGCCGTTACTTGAGGTGTTGGTACAACTCACCAATTCATTGGACGCGGGGCTAGCGGTTTTCTTCGGTTCCGAACGCGAACGGCCACAGCGCTTCGAACTGCTGACTTGCCGTCTCGGCCACGAGTTGGCAGTGGCCGGACAATTCGAGTCCGCCGTCTCGTTCTACGAACTTACGAGTCCAGAGCTGGCACTCGAAGAGTGCCGTCTGTTCGGTAAGAACCCGGTATTGCAGCAACTGGCGGTGCGGATCGTGAACCGGATGCTGGCGGGGCTGGACGATCCGGCCGAGCTGACTCGGCAAGCCGGCAGCCCGCTGTTCGTCGAGGCGGCAAAGATCACTGCCGAGATCAATCAACCCTACGTGGCCGCCCGTCTCGCCCAAGCGATGATCACTCGCTGGCAACTGTCCAGTGCCAATATCAGCGACGGCGGCACTGGGCTCGAACAACTCGAACAACGTTTCGCCAACGCGCGAGTGGCCATCAAGCCGCAGATGCTGCCGACGACCCTCAATCAATCGACTCGGCGAGCGGGGGGCGTTAGCCCCCCGGTTGCAACGAATGCTTCGCCGACAACATCGCCGGCTAATGCACCAACCAGGGAACTGACGCCCCCCGCTCACCAGCAGCCGCGCGGGTCGCGCGTGGCCATCGACCTCCTCCCGCACGTCACCGGCGATTCGCTGACAAACCTGCGGCTCGACAGCCCGTTCGTCTCGCTGCTGAAAGAAGCCGCGAAAGACAAAGACCTGTGGGCGAAGTGGACCGAGGCGCTGCGTGGGATGGGCACTCTTGCCCGTCTGTCCGACGATGCGAATGAAAACGACGGGACGGGCAAGAGTGCCCATCCTCCGGACCTGTCGCTCGCCATCCTGGCGTCGCTGACTGAGCTTGTCGCTCCTGAATCGAACACCGAGCGAACGGCGCTGCCGCGACTGGTCGATGTCGCGAAGTCACACCTGAAATCCGAGCGGCCGCGCACCGCGCCGCCGGGCTTTCATCCGCAACTCGGCCTGTGGCTCGTCGCAAGAGAGTGTTTCGTTCGTGAGGACTATCAAAGGCTTGGCCATGAGCTCGCGGAACTTGCGACCGAATCGGCCGCGCTGCAATTCGACTCGCGCTTCCAATGGGCGATCCTGCGCGAGCGTGGCGAACTGGCACTCAAGTCTGGTAACAAGGAACTCGCCAGCAAGCTTTGGACGCGGCTGTCCGAGGACGTCCTCTGTCGGCGCTCGGCCGAGGAAATCGTACCGATGCTGCTGGGTCGGCAATTCGTCTGGTCCACCAACTGGCCGAGAACTCGCATGCACCACGCCCGCGACCTCTGCCACCTGACGCTCAATGCCGAGATGCCCGATCTGTCGCTAACCATTTTCCGCGACGCGGTCAACTCGCCGAAGTCGGCACCGTTTGTTGCTCGCTTCAACAACGGCGCCATCGGAGGAGGCGACGTCCTCATGGATGCGAACGCGCTGGCCGTCTTCGGCGTCGCCGAAGACATCCTCGCGACGTGGGACACGCTCGAACCCGAATGGCGATTGAAGGGCGTTGCCGCCGACGCGATCTTCGCGACGTTGCTCGAATGCGTGCTGCCGACGAATCGGCCGGACGAGGTGTTCGTGTTCGCTGTGTCGCCGAATGCGGCGCTCGGCGAGGGTCTCCTGACCCCGCCGAAACGCCCGCCTGAAGGTCTCCCCGTTGCGACGAAATCAAACAGCGACAAGGAGACCTTCGGTCTAGACCAGCGGCGGGGTCAGGAGACCCGCGCCGAGCGCAACGCCCAGAGCCTCGCTCTCCGGCTTGTCGAGCTGGCGGTTGCCGAGAATCGCATCGACGTGCTCACGCGGCGACTTGCCGAGCGTGAGAAGACCGCCATCAACCCGCTCGCACTGCGACTGATTTATTTATTGATCGCGAGGCAAGTGAACGACGATCAACGGCTGGACGCCGAACTGACGAAGCTCGCACACCACGAGTGGTCGAAACCGGCGGTTCAGTGCGGCCACATCGCCGCACAGATCGTGTCATTGCTCGCACCGCTGACCGAGCGGCGCGAGCAGGTCGCCAAGCTGTTCGAGCGATGGATCACGCCGGTCAGCAAAGTCTACCCGCGCGACGAGCATCCGCTGGCCGATCTCCGTCGGTGGCTGGCGAAACATCAGCTCGATCAGCAGCAAGCGGACAATGCCAAAGAGACCATCGCGGCTCATTTGCGCCACATGGACGGGGTGTGGTCCGGAGTCGGTGCGATGGACGGTCAGCATCTGCGACGTTTGGAACTGCTCGCACTCGCGCGCGATTACGCCGCGGCCGGACTGGAACGCGAGTCGCTCGAATTGCTTGGCCAGGTCGCTGACGCTCGCTGGCCGGACAAGTATCCGGACGAAAACCCGGGCCGAGTGCTGGCGCTGCTCGAAGAACGACTCCGGTCGAAGCCGGCCAACGAACGGTACTTGCTCTGGCGTTCGTGGGCTTTTCTCGACGACGGCCGAACCGCGTTGAGGTTGATGACGGGAGCGGTCGAAAGCTCAAAATCCGAAGTCCGAAATCCGAAATCCGAAACAGAACTTCCATCTCAAACGACAAACCTCAAATCGACCGGCCATTTGCTCGTCGAGGCCGCTCAAGCCGCCGACCGACTGTCCGAGTTGGCTCAATTCGTCGAGTTGCAGGTGGCCAAGCGTCCGAGCGATCGGCTACACGTCTTGCAAGCATTGATTCGACTCGCCCAGCAGCAAGTGTCCGCCGCTGAGCAACACGGTCGCCAACAAATGACATTGTGGGATTCACGGTCCGGCAAGTCCGATTCCATCACCCGAACGCGACTCTGGGATGACTGGCTCTTGGCGGACGCCTGCCGCGCACACGAGGAACTGCGCGAGATCAGCCGCGTTCTCGCCAAGCGAGCGGCCGCGGGAGCTCGGGAGTTGAACGACCTCTTGCTGCTGGAGTTGGCCGACGAGAATCGTGAGTGAGGCACTCGTGCGGGCCGCTCGCTTGTGGCCTGAGGCCGCGCCACAAAAAAGCCACGGCAGAGTGCGAGAACATCGCACTCTGCCGGGCTGTGTTGCTGGATTCCAATGTCGACGGAGGTTAACTCGTCGCATTCTCGTTTTTTGCAGCCTCGGTTTTTAGAGCATTCTCTCGTTGGATGGCCTCATAGACTTCTTGGCGATGGACGGTCACTTCTTTGGGAGCTTGAATTCCCAACCGCACTTTGTCGCCGCGAATATCCACCACCGTGATGACGATGTTGTCACCAATGATGATGCTCTCGTCGCGTTGTCTCGACAGTACAAGCATCACTCGAACTCCTTCTCATTACGCCGGTGGGGATTCCGTCCGGCCACAGTGCGCTCGTGTTCGTTACGTCAAAAGGCTCACAAGAAGTCTCCGTGCCGCAGGGTCGGGGAACCGGCCTGGTGGTCGCGGGCTTCTGGCGAATTCATTTCCTGGTTGCCGCAGGCGTCCTCGGTTCAGCATCAGCATTGCCTGCGGCGCAATCGCTGTCATTGTCGTCATAGGGTAATCGTCAGCCAGCGAGATGGAACGAAACTTGGATTTCGAAAAATGACAAGGGCATCCAAACGACAGGCAGACTCTGCGGCCTTTGCCAACGGTGTCTGATTTGCGGGGGTGGCGCGCGGCCGCTTATGCTTTGCCAGCCGCCGGACGACATGCCGGAATTCTACGCAATCCGCGTAACCGCGTCTCAAGTTTTCTTGCTCAACCTTTACGATTGCTGCCAGTGTCCGAAACCGTCCCACGACGCCAGCCGGATCTATCACCTCAGAAAGGACCACCTCATGATGAAGCTCCTGCCACGACTCTCCCGCCTCGTCGCCACCCTGGCTTTCGTCCTGGTTCCGTTGACCGCTGATGCTGCTGAAAGGCTGCGTCTCCTGATCGTGGACGGTCAGAACAATCACAACTGGAAAGGAACGACACCCATCTTGAAGGAATTCCTGGAACGGAGCGGACGCTTCGAGGTCGCCGTGACCACGACACCTCCGAACAATTCCCCCGCCGAGGGCTGGAACGATTTCCGGCCGAAATTCGCCGACTTTCAAGTCGTGCTCAGTAACTACAACGGTGAACTCTGGCCGGAACCGGTGCAGCGCGATTTGGAAAAGTTCGTCACTGGCGGTGGCGGCTTGGTCATCGTGCATGCCGCGAATAACGCGTTCCCGCAGTGGTCCGAGTTCAACAAGATGATCGGCCTGGGCTGGCGCGGCGCCGAATTCGGCGATCGCCTGACGACCAGCGACTTGGGCGAGATCCTTCGCACCCCCAAAGGCCAAGGCCCCGGAGCCGGCCACGGCCCACAACACGAATTCACGATCCGCCTGCGCGACGTCGCCCACCCAGTCGTTCATGGCATGCCGGCCGAATGGCTACACGCGAAGGACGAACTGTATCACGGCCAACGCGGCCCGGCCGCCGACATGCATCTCATCGCCACCGCCTTCTCCGACAAGACCAAGCAAGGAGGAACGGACGCTCACGAGCCGATGATTTGGTGGATTCCCTACGGAAAAGGCAAAGTCTTCACGACCGTGATGGGGCACGCCGATTACTCGATGAAGTGCGTCGGCTTTCAGTCGGTCGTGTCACGCGGCGCTGAATGGGCGGCTACCGGCAAGGTGACTTTGCTGATTCCGGAGAATTTTCCGACGGCGGAAAAAGTGAGCGTGGTGCCGTAATGGCAGACGTGGTTCGCTCATATCAATTCGCCACCGCGACCGGTTGAACAAGTAACCTCGCTTCCGCCGCCGACAGGTCGAGCGACAATGTCAATTGTACGCCCCAAGTGCCGTCGGCGGGAGCGACGATTTTCCAGTGAGACAACACCGAGCAGCTTTGATGCACGGTCTCAAAGCCGCCCTCGGAATTGCTGACGGTTTGAATTGGCATGGCCCACAAGGCGGCGGGTTCAGAGAGTTCGATGGCGGCGTCTAGTCCCAACCATTCGTCGACGAGTCCCAGCCGAGCGGTCTCGGGCAAATCAAGGTTTGACTGCAACTGGCCGAGTCTGCGGCCGGAGCCGTCGTAAAAATAGCGGTCGTCCGCGCACGCGGCCATGCCCGCGAAGTTCAATTCGACGCCGAAATGGAACCGCTCACCCTGCGGCAAGTTTTCCAGGAGGTAGCGAATTTCAAGAGCTGCTCCGCCGCGCGTGCTGAGGGCGACTCGCTTCGTGAGTTGGACCTCGCGATCGGCGACGTGGCCGACTCGCGTGAGCACGGCTTCGACACGTTCGTTGGATCGGCGCATGACCGATTGAAACGAGCCCGTGACGAAATCGCCGATCTCGCCACGGCCGGCCTGATAGTCCGCGAATGTCATTCCCGGCCCGAAGAAGTGGTCGACGAGCGATTTCCGCGGCCAGGCGTCGTAGATCAACTTCTTCTCGAGGTCCGGTTGTTTGAACTTCACGCCGCCGTTGGGATCAACACCGCCGCCGCTGACCGATTGCAGCGATCGATCGCGCGCGGCTTGCTTGATCTTTTCGTGATACGGTTCGAAACGGCGATCGAGCGTTGCCAGCAAGTTGTGTTTGATGCCCCGGATGTCGAGTTCGTACAAGTGTCCGCCGCGAGCCGGCGCGACAAACGCCACGAGACGATCGCTGGCGAGGCGGATTTCCTTGCGGGCATCAAAGTCGAGGTCGTCGCTGTCGATGCGGACCCACCGACCGCCGCCTGAGTGATTGGCCAAGCCGAGCTTTCCGGCAACCTCTTCGAGTAGGTTGTCGGCGGCAATGAGGTGGTTGTAGATCGCGTTGCGCAGATGCGGCAGATACAGGCCGCCGAACGAGCCGTGCCAGTACGGACAGTTGCACTGGCCGCGATACAACTCGGACTGCGCTTCGGCTAGCTTGTCGCGATATTCGCCGCGAGCATCCAGCCGTTCGAGTTCTTCAAGCCGGCTGCTAACTTGCAACGCGCGGGCGTACATTTCGTTGGCCTCGGGGTACTTCACGCGAAAGTTGCGCCAGAAGCCACCGCGCAGAAATCGCTTCACCTCCGGCCAATCGATGTCAGCCTTGTGCGTTTCGTTCAACGCAGCGAGCACAAGTTGTCGCTCCGGCGGCAGCACCCATTCAGTCATCTCGCGGTAGCTGGAATCCGGCAGGTAACAGCGCCCGACCGGCAGCGTGTTGTCGACGCATTCGCTCAGTGTCGTGACCTTCAGCCAATCGCGGTTCGCGCGCAAGGCGTCAAACAACCGCCGCAGCCAGCCGCGACGATAGACCAGGTCGTACGTGCCGGGCCACACACCGAACTTTTCGCCGTCGTCACCGCAGACCGCAATCGCGTTTGGCACTCGCGCGGCCAAGTCGCGCAGGAATTCGATACTCTCCTCCGGCTCCTCCCACGGCATCGTGTACCGCAGTCGCTCGGCGATTGGGAAGATCGTCAGCATTTGCCCTTCGTCCTCGGTCAGGTAGTGCCCGAAAAGTTTCTCCGGCGGCAGGCCGGCGTTGCGGAAGTGCGTATCGTCGAGGACTGTGTACTCGATCCCCGCGTTCGCGATGTCACTGGCGAAGGACTGTTCCCAAACCCGCTCCGGCACCCACATGCCGCGCACCGGTTGGCCGAACAACGTTTCGAGATACTCTGAATACAGCCGCATCTGGCCGACACGATCGCGCCGCGAAATGCTCGCCAGGATTGGCTCGTAAAACGGCCCACCCAGAATTTCGACTTGTCCGCACTGCACCAGTTCGCGCAGTCCGTCGATGTATTCCGGATGTGCAGTGACCAGCCACTCCAGCAAGCTGCCGGAGTTGTGCAACGACACGCGGATATCGGTGAACTCGCGCAGCACGTCCAGAAACGGCGCGTAGCTTTCGCGATAGGCGGCCTCGAACACGCCCTCGAAGTTGCCAATCGGCTGATGATTGTGCAATACGAGGGCCAAACGAACCGGGTTGGTCATGGAAGGAACCTTTGCTCCGTCATGGGTCTTGTGGGATCACGCGTCGAGTTCCGTCCGCCGCAAAAACTCGGCCGCGTCTTCCGGCGGGACGGAGTTGATGTAAAAGCCGCTGCCCCATTCGAAGCCGGCGACTCCGGTGAGACGCGGAATGATTTCCAAGTGCCAGTGATAGAACTTCAGTTCATACGAGTCGAACGGAGAGCTGTGCAGGATGTAGTTGTACGGCGGGTCGTCGAGGGCCAGTTCCAGCTTGAGCAGCACGGTCTTCAACACGTGCGCCAGTTCGTCGACGTCTGGTTCCTGGACGGTTTCGTAGTGGCTGGAGTGCCGCTTCGGCAGAATCCAGGTTTCAAATGGAAATCGACTGGCGAACGGGCAGAATACCGCATAGTTCGGCGCTTCGAGCACCATTCGGCTCGTGGTTTCCATTTCCTGACGGATCATATCGCAAAAGATGCACCGACCGCGCCAACCGAAAAAGTCTTTGGCACCGCGCATCTCTTCCTGAACCTGAATGGGCACCACAGGCGTCACAATCAGTTGCGAGTGGCTGTGCTCCAGCGACGCTCCCGCCGCGGCTCCATGATTCTTGAAGATCATCGGCTGTACGAGCCGTCGGTCTCGTTTGAGGTCGACCATCCGGTCGTGGTACATCCACAACACCTCACGAATGTGTCCGGCCGGCAAGTGCGACAGACGGCATTCGTGCTGCGGGCATTCGATGATGACTTCGTGAGCACCGATGCCTTGCATGACGTCGTACATGCCGACGCCACGGTTCTCCAAGTGGCCTTCGATCTTGAGGGCTGGAAATTTGTTCGGCACGCAGCGGACTCGCCAGCCCGACCGGTTCGGGACGGAGCCGTGCTGGCGATACGAGACGATCTCGGCGTCGGTCACCGATTCGTTCCCATCGCAGAACGGACAAAACGTGTCCTCGGGCCGCGCGAGCGACGGCGAAAAATCCGTCGGACGCTTGGCTCGATCCGGCGCGATGATCACCCAACGGCCGGTAATAGGATCCTTCCGAAGTTCGGGCATCGTCAAACCTGCCACATCCGCATTTCGAAGTCGGGAGAAGGAACAGTCAGAGTGAGTGTGGTCTCGCGAGGGGTTCGATCGACGCTTTGACCTTTGGCGAACAACTCGACGAAGAACTGCAATGTGTCTTCCGCTTTGACGCCCAACCCCGTCAGGCTCGCGCCGATTTCGAGGATTTGACCGACTGCCGTTTCGCCGTGGAAGCCTGATTGCCGCTTGCCGTTCTTGAGCAACGTGACGGACAGCGATGTCTTGCCGAAACCTGTCACGGACAATTCCAAGTTGGAAGGCTCCGCGAAGCGAACTCGTAGTTCGTCGATCTCCGCCAAGTCGACGACGGCCCGCTTCGCTGTGTCGACTCGCACCAACAGCCGTGTCTGGTCGAAGCCGAAAAAGATTCGCCGCAGCACTCCGTCGGTCGCTTGAGCCATCGTGCCACGCTCGCTGCCCGCGATGTATTGTCCGGCGTTGACCCACTCGAAAAACGTGGCTCGGCCATCGACCTTCACCGGCAAAAAGCCAGTCGGCAGCGTATGCTGGCAGCGGTGACCGTTCCGCTTGATCGACTGGTTGAGCACCGCGGGATACGGCTCGCCCAGCAGCGAGTAGATGTTTTGCAAGTGTTTGCGGAAGAGCTGATCAAACAGCTGATCTTGAGCGGAGGAGAACTCCGGCCCATACCACCAGAACCAGTCGCTCCCCTCGGCGATGAATAATTCGTCCCAGGCCTGTCGCCGCTTGTCGTCGGGGACACGGGCTTCT
>CAYSHJ010001173.1:0-8011 GCA_964430385.1 uncultured Planctomycetaceae bacterium | reverse complement strand
GCCATCGGATGCGAACGCTGTCACGGCCCCGGCCGGAAGCACGTCGAGGCGCAAGAGTCGGGGACGCTGACGGCGCTGGCAAACGACCGAATCATCAATCCGGCCCGGCTCGACTCCGCGCGGCGTGAGAGCATTTGTGCTCAGTGCCACTTACACGGCAAGGCGACAGTCGTTCGTACTGGCCAGAAGATTTTCGACTTTCATCCAGGACAACTCCTGGAAGACAACCGCATCGTGTTTGTGACGCCGCCAGGGACGGCCGGCGAATCTTCGACGAACGTACTCAGCCAAGTCGAGCAGATGTCGGCCAGCGTCTGTTTTCAGAAGAGCGCTGGCCGAATGGGATGCACCTCGTGTCATGATCCACATGCTCTTGTCCCACCGGAATCACAAGTCGAGTTCTATCGGGCGAAGTGCCTCGCGTGCCATGAAACCCGTGGTTGCGGACTGGCGGCCGAGGAGCGTCTTGCCCGCGAGTCGGCCGACTCGTGCATCGCGTGCCACATGCCCTCCGCCCTGCATGTCGGGAACATTTTGCATGTTTCATTCACCGATCATCGGGTTCTGCGCCGCCCGCAGAGCGAACCGGCCGGCGAGAAGGCAAGCTCGCCAGCCGCAGCGGATTTCGCCGTGTTCGATCATGCCGATCAGCGCTTACCGAAACACGAACTCGATCGTGCCATCGCGTTCGTGTTGATGGGAGGGATCGACCACAAGTCTCCCATTTCGGACGACGCACCGCGGGCCGAGCGGTTGCTGTTGTCGGTGCATCAAACTCAGCCCGGTGACATCGACATCCTTGAGAATCTCGGAGCCGCTTGCCTGACTCAGGGACGAGTCCAGGACGCTGTGCAGTGGTGGGATGACGCGCTGAAACTCGACCCTCGTCGCGAGTCGGTACTCGAGCATTTGGCGTTGTGGTACTTCGACCAACGGCAGATCAAGCCGGCTCGCGAGTATCTGCAACGATACCTCGCAGTGAATTCGTGGCATGGTTCGATGCACGGACGATTTGCCGGCGTGCTGGGTTCGCTCGGCGAATGGCAAAAAAGTATCGATGCCGCCGAGCACGCGTTGGAACTGAATCCGACTCTGATTCCGCTTCATGACTGGCTGGCGAATGCTTACCGGCAGGTGGGGGAACCGGCTGAAGGTGAACGGCATCGGCAGTTGCTCAAACGCATGCGGAATCGGATGCCCAGTGCTGCCCAGCCTCCACCGACGGAGACCTCACGTTGAAAACCCTGCATCCTGTGAGTGTCATTCCGTTCGTTTTAGAGATTGTTCTCGTCGTCGCTGGCTGTGGGGGTCACGAGCCGGCCACTCCCGAAAGCCGGCACGAGGAGTTGAGACCGGAGAAGCAATCACGACCACTGGCGTTTCCGGCAATGAAGAAGGAGCGCCGTGTCGCGGCCGAGGTGGTCGTTCCCGGAAATCTCGCGTTCGTCGATGTGGCCCAGGAACGCGGCCTGCGTTACGTCTGGCCTGAGCAGCCGCGGCCCATGACGGCGCTCGATGCATTCGGCGCCGGTTGCGCCGCGTTCGACGGCGACAACGACGGATGGCAGGATGTGTTGCTGGTGGGAGATCCTTCTCCGGCCCTGTTTCGCAACGTGGGAGGCGGTCGTTTTGAAGAAGTCACTCTCGAAAGCGGGCTGATGGCGGTCGCTGGTCATTGGACAGGTTGCGCCGTGGGTGATTACGACGGAGACGGCCTGCTCGATGTCCTACTGACCGGCTATCACCAACTGGCGCTGTTCAAGAATGTCGGCGGCCTGCGATTTCAATTGGCCACGGAAACGGCGAAGCTCGATCCAGCGAACCACGGGTATTGGGGTGCTAGCGCGGGTTTCATGGATCTCGACGGCGACTCGTGGCTCGACCTGGTAATTCTGAACTACGTCATCTATGGCCCCGATTCGCAGAAGTACTGTGAATACGCGCCGGGAGTGCGGTCGGGTTGTGCCCCTCGAACGTATCTTCCCGAACGCGGTCAGATCTGGCGGAACACCGGCGCAGGGACTTTCGAGCTTGTCCCTCCGGAGCAGGGGATGCAGCACACTCAGGGTGTCGGACTGGTGCTGGCGTTTACTGATCTGGACGACGACGGCCGCATGGACTTCTACATCGGCAACGACGGCATGGCCGCCGATCTCCTTCACAATCAAGGAAAGATGCGGTTCGAGAACATCGCGTGGGTGGCAGGGGTTGCCCTGTTAGACAACGGAACCGCCGTCTCGGCCATGGGGGCTGACTGGGCCGACTTCGACCGCGACGGGCGGTTGGATCTCACCGTCACCAACTGGCACGGCAACTCGTTCGTACTTTTCCAGGGCCTCGGCAATAGCTTGTTCATGGATTGCGCGAAGCCGACTGATCTGGCCCGCAGTACGAAGGACCGCATGGGATTCGGTGCCAAATGGATTGATTTTGAAAACGATGGCTGGCAGGATCTTTTCTTCGTCAATGGGCACGTCTATGACAACTCGGCCGAAATCCATGGGCCGGGTGTTCCGTTCCGGCAGCCGATGTCTCTGTTCTGGAATGATCGCGGCCGGAAGTTCGTCGACATTGTTCCCCGCCTCGGAGCCGACATTCAGCGGCCGATGGTGGGCCGCGGTTCGGTGACGGCCGACTTTGACAATGACGGGCGCGTCGATCTGCTGGCAGTCGACTTCGAGGGGCCGGCGATGCTGCTCGAAAACAGGACCGAAACAAAGCAACATTGGCTAAAACTCGATCTACGCGGCAAAACGCCCAACGTGTTTGCCTACGGGGCACGCGTTGTCGGAAAGGCGGGCGACCAGGTCTGGCTGGCTGATGTGTCGCCAGCGTCAAGTTACCTTTCTTCAAGCGACCCGCGCATTCATTGGGGACTCGGTGAAATCACCACGCTCGACACGCTCACGATTCGTTGGTCCTCGGGATCCCAACAGACGTTGCGGAACCTTGCCGCCGACCGCATATTGCGAGTTGTTGAAGAAGAACCGTAGCGTTCCCGTTTTTTTTCCGATTGATGCTGGAATCAAATGTCGCGCAAAAGACGCATCACCATTATGTCATTCGCGTTCGCCGTCGTTGTGGCGGTCTGCGTGACACCGTCGGCGTACCGCGGGTGGTGCAGTTTCCGGAGGAGCGAATCGGCGGCGCAGTGCCGTGCCGCATTGAGCCGCCAACGCTGGGACGATCTGGAGTCAATTGCTGGTCGCTGGTCGGCCTGGGATCCGCAAAACGGCGAGCCGTGGCAGTTTCGCGCACAAGCTGCCGGCGGCCGGCGGGATTGGCCGGCAGTCGCGAATTTCTTGTGGCGTATTCCCGACAGCGACGTCCGAGTGGTGCAGGCCATGATCGAATTGTCGAAGCTCGCGTTCACACACCTCAACGATCCGTTGAAGGGGGTTGACGCGTGCGAGCGAATCTTGCGGAATGATCCGCAAGCCGCCGGGGCACAGCAGCAATTGATCTGGTTCTATGCCATGACGCTGCAGCGAGAGAAGCTCTTGAGGCAAATTCGGACGGCGATCAACGTGCAGCGCGAACCGCGGGAAGCCTATGTCTATTTCTTTCTCGTGGACACCTTTCGGTCGGACAGTGCGGTACAAGTCAACGAGCGCTGGTTGGAGTCGGCTCCCGAAGCGGAACTGTTTCAAGTCGCACATGTGCTGCAACGGCCGGACTCAGAGTCCGATTCTTCTGACGACTCGGCCGCGCCTCCCGCTGGGGAAGCTCGACGCCCTCCGGCGGGGCGTTCCAAACTGGAACAAGTCGACGAACTCCTGAATCGCTTTCCGCACAACGTCGAGTTGCTCGCGTACATGGCCGAGGAACGCATCACCGCTGGCGACATTGACGGCGTAACGACGCTGTTGTCTCAGGCACCCGACGCCGCCAGACAAGACAGCCGCTTCTGGCGCATCCAAGGCTGGCTGCACGAATCGGCCAACGAACTGGATGAGGCGGCCGCTGCATATCGCCAAGCCCTCGAACTGCATTCACTGGATTGGAACACCATGAATCGCCTGTCGGTCGTCGAGCGTCGTCGGCAGAACATCGCAGAGGTGCAGCGCCTCGCCAAATTGGTTGAGCGAGCCCATGCCATTCGCCGAATCCTTCGGCGACTGCCGGCGGTCGAATTGGTGACACCGGCGACCCTGATTGAACTGGCCAAGCTGGTTCTGGATTGCGGCGATCGGGAAATTGGGCCGGCCCTGGAACGTCGATTGGCGGGTGCCGAGGCCCGTTGACCTGACGCCATCGGCCACTCTTTCATCGCCGGGAATGCGTGTTCATCGCTGGGAATGCGTGGTGATGAGCGTCACTCGCGATCGCGGCGACGCGGGTCTCGGGATTTGTAATTTTGGTAGGTGAATCTTACAGCGATCCTTCGGTCTTGGAGAGAGCCTAGAAGATCGCCACAAATCCGAACAGAAACTGATGAGACGGAAGATGAGTCAGATCATCGAGATTCCGATTCAAGTTTTCATCAGGCGAGCGGTAGGCGTCACCCGGACGTGAATTGGCATACGAATAGCATTCCCGTGCTCTCGAGGTGAGCGACGGAGACTCACCGAACAAAGCAACAAGATCAAAACCGTCAATCAGGCACATACGCCGACGAACGCACGGTCGTGATCAGCAGGGGAGCCAGCCATGTTGGTGCTAACACGGAAGAAGATGGAGACGATTCGTATTGGATCAGAAATTGTGGTCACCGTCGTGCAGACGGGACGCGGCCGAGTAAAACTAGGGATTGAAGCGCCGATTCGCACGAGGGTTTTGCGGGGTGAGCTTGCGATGGTCGAATCGCCACTCACGGGGCTGAATGAAGTCGGCGCCTGCGGATCGGCGGCACATTCTTGGGAATTGGTTCATGAGTTTGGAAACAACTAACGATCATATCGTACGCGACGAGGCGGCGATCCGTGACGCGGATCTGCCCAGGAACGTGGTCTTCTTCGACGGTGTCTGCGGGTTGTGCAACTACTCTGTCGATTTCATTCTGTCCCGCGACCGTCGAAGAACGATCCGCTTGGCACCGCTGCAAGGCGAAACCGCAGCGCGGTGGATTCCCAATCCGGAATCTCAACTGAGCACTTTTGTCTGGTTGGATCACCAGCTCATTGCGGCATCGTTCGCCTGCTCCCAACCGAGCCACTCAGAGTTGGCCGAGGGCTCCGTAGTAGATTGCCAACCAGATCGTCGGTTCGTCAGGCGTTGTCCATTCCACTCGATGCCGCTTGTGAGCGGGGATGTCGAGGAATGATCCGGGCTTAAGTTCGATTTCACCATCGTCGAATCTCAGCCGAGCCGCACCTTGCAGCACCACGACGAATTTCACCGTCTCAAAGAACATTTTCTTGGGCCGCACCCAAAGGCTGTGATCGCCGTATTCCTGACGGTAGAGGACAAGTTCGTCCAGCGATTCGCTGTGCTGAGCCATTCCGAGAACGGTGTATTCGTGGCCCTTGTAGTGGCAATAGCGTCCTGGTTGAGGATCGGGCATGGCTCACTGGTCCGTTGATTCATCGGCGTGATCGTCTCGAACCGCTCTTGAGTTCGACATCACGGGCAAGCCGACGATGGGCTGGGTGATGGCGGTGAACTCATTTCGCGGCCGGTGCCTTTCTCCGTGAGCCAGGGGCGCGTGACAGGGTTGAGTTTAGGAGCGCCGGTAGTTCCGGTGGTGATCGTGAACCGCTCGACGCGCGCCTCGGGAGGAAACAGGGCAGCGAACTCACCACGAGCGACCGCATTGATGTACGGCGCGAAATAGTCATTCCGCGAAATTGGCACTCGGCGACGATAGTCGGTCAACGAGTTGATCTCCACAAATCCGTGGTCACGTCCGAATTGCGTGTCACGGCAGCGACGAAGCCGTCCAAACAGCATGTCGTGTTGAATGCGGCGCGCCTCGTGCAACAGCCGCTCAAATTTCTGAAAACGCCGCTCATACTTGGAGCGGGCTTCGCCCGCAACCCAAGAAAGAGGGTTCATCGGCTTTGTCGTTGCAGATGCAGCTTGTCGTAGAAATCGCGGGACAATTCCACAGTGGATTTTGGAAGGCATGACTCCGATATCCAATGGTTGATTTCGGTCGTCAAATTCGGATGAAATGCCAGAGCCGGGAGAAACGGCGGCAGGCTCTGCTGGGAAGCAACCTGCCAAGGGAGATCCCGGTCTCCGATGCGCCAATGGCGTGTCAAGCTCTGGCGGGGACTTCTCGGCCAGGGCCATCCTTTTTGACTCTATTGGACATCGGAGCCATGCCTGAAAAATCCCTTTGGCAGAGCAGGGACGACAACTCTGCGAGCGACGTCGGTCAAGACCCGATGAACGGTGCGTTGAAAGCTCATGCGTCGGAGTCTAGGTCGAACCCATGCGAATCTAAAGCACGAGCACTCAGAGACGTTTGTTGCGTTCCTTGTCACGATTCGCTGGTGTGCGAGTCACGACGTCGGATTTTGTGAAGAAAATCCCCCAGCTCTTCAGCAACCTCGCCGGGCGTTTGTGGCCGGCTGCTGGGATCGAGCATCAAGAGCCGCGCGACTACGTCGTCAAGACCGGGATGAGCTTCTCGTCGAAGCGAAGTGACGAACGGAGGGACCGTCTCAATTCGAGCCATCAGTTTCTCGATCGCATTGTTGCCGGGAAACGGCAAACGGTTCGTTATTAAATGAAACAGAGTGCATCCTAGGCTGAAAATGTCCGCGCGAATGTCGGCGTGCTTGGCGCTTCGAGCTTGTTCCGGCGCGATGTAATCGGGGGTTCCCAAGATTGTTCCGATGCGCGTCAAATCGCCATCGGTCGAAATGTCACGCATGAGCCGAGCAAGTCCGAAGTCCAGGATTTTTGCGTGAGGCGAATCAACTAACTGCTTGCCAGCGACGAGAATGTTCGCAGGCTTAATATCGCGATGGACCATGCCATTCTCATGGGCGTGTTGCAGACCGAGGGCAACTTGTCGAGCAACTTCACATGACCAACTGATTGGCAGCGGTGAATGCCGCCGCTGCCACACGGTCAGATCGCGTCCGTTGACGAGTTCCATGACTAAGAAGTAACAGCCATCGGCAAAGTCCGCATCCAATGCAGTTACGATGTGAGGATGATGGAGGACGGCTGCCGCGCGAATCTCACGCAGGAATCGGTCCTTTCCTTTCCGTTGCCGTTCCTGTGTTAGAACCTTAAGCGCCACGGGACGGTACATCGGCGCGCATTCGGACTTGAACACCAGCCCCATCGCTCCTCTGCCAATCAAATCGAGCAACGTGTACTTGCCGATGTGCAGCCGATGATGACCCGCAAGTAGTTGTTCGGCCTGCCAAGCCGTAAGCCACCGCCGCTGCACCAGCCAACGTGACAATTCCTGCGGGTGTGAACACGCGATCGACACATCCCCAAGTATCAACATTTTATGATCTGGAAGCAGCTTGCTCCTTCGCAACAGATCCATGAAGTCCGTGATCGTGGTAGCCGGGATCATGATACTGTCCGTAGACGTGCCGACTCTGTGAGTCCCGTCAAGACGGCGTCGTCGCCAGCAATCTACACGACATTTTGGCAATTGCGAACCGTCGTGCGAGATTTCATGAAGCCCGGCTGGCACAAACAATCTGAAGCCACTATCGAAACGGCCGAATCGGTGGTGCGGTGTGCTGATGGGCGAGTAAACGATGAAGCGGAAGCAGAGAATCGCGACGGCGGAGAGCAGGGCCGCTCCGACCATCCGGCTGTCACGGAGAACCAGCCGGTCCAAATCGATCCGTCGGTCGAGCTGAGCGAGCAACTTGTTCGAATCCACCCAGCGGCCGCCGAGTTCGGCAAGCGACTGAAAAAGTCGGTTGCACCACGAATGGAACCGAGCAAGGAGTAGTCTTAAACTTCCCAGCCTTTACGGTACGACTTGGTTAGAAACTGCTCGGCCTTGGGTGCGTTCGTGATCTTGCCGGTCGCGGGATCGAACCCGACGGTGGTTCCCGCGCGGAAAGCGACGTTGCCCAACAGCACGATC
>CAYSHJ010001172.1:0-3498 GCA_964430385.1 uncultured Planctomycetaceae bacterium | reverse complement strand
CGGGGCCGAGTCGGTCGCGTTCATCAGCACGGGACAGATCGCCACCGAAGAAATGGCATTGCTCGGTTCTCTGGCGAAGTTCGGCATGGAGATCGTTCACGGCGACGGTAACACGCGGCAGTGCATGGCCACGGCGGTCGTCGCGTACAAGCAGTCGTTCGGCTTCGACGCTCCGCCGTACACTTATCAGGACTTTGAAGAGTCCGACGTCATCGTGCTGGTCGGCAGCAACCTGTGCATCGCGCATCCGATCATGTGGGAGCGAATCGTCCGCAACCCGCATCAGCCAGAGATCATCGTCGTCGATCCGCGTTGCACCGAAACCGCGATGCAGGCGACTCGGCATCTCGCGATCAAGCCAAAGTCCGACTTATCGCTGTTTTATGGCCTCGCGCGGTTGTTGATCGAGAACGATTGGATCGACCGCGAGTTCATCGACGCTCATACGCATGGCTTCGCGGAGTTCGCGACGTTCGTGCAAGAGTTCACGCCGGAACGAGTCGCTCGCGACACGGGACTCAACGCCGACACGTTGTTCGCCCTCGCGAAAGTTCTCCATGAGGGAAAGCGTGTCTCGTTGTGGTGGACGATGGGGGTTAATCAGAGTTACGAGGGCGTCCGCACGGCGCAGAGCTTGATCAATCTCGCACTGATGACCGGCAACATCGGCCGGCCGGGGACGGGAGCCAATTCGATCACCGGCCAGTGCAACGCGATGGGTTCGCGGCTGTTCAGCAACACGACTGGCTTGCTCGGCGGTCACGATTTTCTAAACGCCGAGCATCGAGTCAAAGTCGCGAAGATTCTTGGCATCGACGAGTCGCGCATCCCACGGACAAACAGCCTCGCCTATCCCGAAATCATCGAAGGTATCCTGCGCGGCAAGATCAAAGGCTTGTGGGTGATCGCCACGAATCCCGTTCACTCGTGGATCAACCAGAACCAGTTGAAAGAGATTTTCGAGCGGCTCGACTTTCTGGTCGTACAGGACATGTATCACTCGACCGAAACGGCGCAAGTGGCGAACCTCGTCCTGCCGGCGGCGGCTTGGGGCGAGAAGGACGGGACGTTCATCAACTCGGAACGTCGCTACGGGGTCATCAAGAAAGTGGCTCGCGCGCCGGGGCAAGCTCTGACCGACTTTGCGATCTTCAAACTGATCGCTGAAGAATGGGGCTGTGGCGATCTGTTTCGCGAGTGGCCTTCACCGGAAGCCACATTTCAAATCTTGAAGCGTCTGACCGTTGGCCAACCGTGCGACATCTCCGGTATTCGTGATTACCGAATGCTCGACGAGTGCGGCGGGATTCAGTGGCCGTGGACGAGGGAACAGGCAACAGGAGACAGGGGACAGGAGACAGGGGATAAAGGGCAGGAGACAGGGTCCAGGAGACCGGGAACCGGGGGCAGTGGGAAGCGGAGCGTCACCCCAAGGCAGCTCGCGACCCGGATGCAGTCGCTCCCTCGCCCCTTCGGGGAGAGGGCTGGGGTGAGGGGTCGTCGGAAACGGCACCAGTTCCGAACACTCACCGTCGCTTGTTTGAAGACGGCCGGTTCTATCATGCCGATGGGAAAGCGAAATTCATTTTCGAGGCTCCGCGACCGATGTCCGAGCCGACGACGAAGGCGTATCCGTTCATCTTGCTGACCGGGCGAGGCACCGCCTCGCAGTGGCACACGCAGACGCGGACCAAGAAGTCAGCCGTGTTGAGGAAACTGTATTCCGAAGACTTGCACGTCGAAATTAATCCGTCCGACGCGAAGGCTCACGGCGTCTCGCCTCAATCGTGGGTGCATGTCGAATCGCAACGGGGTCGCGTGAAGGCGAAAGCCTTGGTGACGCCGACGGTGGCGCCGGGAACGCTCTTCATCGCGATGCACCACGAAACAGCCAACCAACTCACCGACGCCGTGTTCGATCCGTACTCGCGGCAGCCGTCGTACAAGGCGTGCGCGGTGCGAGTGCGCAAGGCGCGGGAGACGTAGCGGAGTTCGCAAGATTTCAGCCCGATGAAGCACAAGCACTCGTCTGAATTCCAAAAGACTTCCACCCAGACCCAGCACAGGTTGTCGAGGCCGAGGTGGCCGGCGAGTGAAGCGGCCTCCGACTCGGTGTTGGGTGCAATGGCATTCATCCCAAAGGTGACGATGGTCTCGGGGCTGATCCGGAACCGGAAGTGATTCGGCTTCAGGTCGAACTGCCGGTACATCGTGGGCGGCTGGCGCAAGCGGCCGGTGATTGGGAGTCCGCGAAACATCACCGAGATCGGGTGCCAGCGTGGCGAACACCTGCTCGCTGCGTTCTGAATGGCATCCATGGACCGTGGCTCGGCTCAAGGGCGCCGAACCGCGTTGGCTGTCCTCCGCGGTCGCTCTGGCTCATGCCTGTGCTGGCGATTGGCCTTGTCCTCGAGGGTCGCGCCGCTTCTGCGTTGGATCGGTCGCTGCGAATTGACTGTAGTCGTCTGGGCGCAGGGCCTCGCGCCCGCTACAGTCCCCTGCCATTTCTCCGTCCGCAACCTTGCAATGGTGATTCAGTTGCGCCCTTCGCCGTCTGCTCCAGGCTCCAGGAATTCCTTGGCATCCGAACCAATCACGCTGTCGCTGCCAGCTCGCAACAGGGAGCACTTCGTGCCGATCCGCACTACGGACCTGGTGGAGCTGCTTTGCAATCGCGCGAAGCTGACGGCCGCCAACCGCGACGACTTCTTGAATTTGGCGCAGTTGCTGGCGGCGACGTTTCACTTTCAGTTTCATCATGAGTTGCAAGACCTGAAGAATGCCTATGCCCCCTTCGATCCCGACCGCGACACCGTTGGCGTCTCGGGCGCCAGCCAGGTCGCGAGAGAGACACAGCTCGACGCTCTTTTCGACCGTTTCGGCTGGCTGCTAGGACGAGCCAATTTTCGACGGCTGAGTGAACAAGACCTGAATGCGGCACTCGCCAATCGCAGCGATTGGGGCCTGAATCTTGAAGTCGACTTCGAGCTCTTTGAGCGACTGGAGCTGTATGCCCGCGGCGACACGACCGGCACGCGGTCGCGCCGCAACTGGCGGAACTGGTTTCGCTGGGAAGACGTGCCGCTGCCCATCTATCAGCGGCTGGTCGTGATCCTGCGCTTGCGGAATGCCGGCAGTCGCGGCCCGCACCTCGACACGCAAAACGTCTTCATCAAGCTCTTCAAAGACATTCCCAAGATGGACCTGGAGATGCTGCTGCCCGGAACCAAGGTCCGCATGTCGTTGGTCGATCGCGTCAAGATCATCATGCCCACGCTCACCGGCGTGGGCATCACGGTCTGGAAGATCATCAAGGGGGCGATGCTGGTGGCGGCCGCGGGCGTTTCCAGCGGCATTATGCTCTTGGGGCTGCTCGGCGGCACGCTTGGCTATGGAGCGCGCTCGCTGTTAGGCTATTTGCGGACCAAGGAAAAGTACCAGCTCAGCCTGACCAAGAGCTTGTACTTCCAGAATCTCGACAACAACGCCGGCGTGCTT
>CAYSHJ010001171.1:0-9440 GCA_964430385.1 uncultured Planctomycetaceae bacterium | reverse complement strand
AGTTCTTGTTGATCAGATCGAGCGTGTTCCACGCGAGCGAGATCGGCAGGAACGGACCGAAGTAACTTGCTCCGTCCTTCAATATTTTTCGCGCGATCATAGCTCGCGGGGCGCGCTCGTTGGTGATCTTGATGTGCGGATACTGTTTATCATCTTTCAGAAGCACATTGAAGATCGGTTTGTGCTTTTTGATGAGGTTCGATTCGAGCGCGAGCGCTTCGATTTCGTTGTCGGTGACCATGAGATCGACGTCGTGTATGCGGGCGATCAGATCGCCGGTTTTGAACTCGTTTGCGCGGTCGGAGTGAAAGTACTGGCGGACGCGATTGCGAAGGTTCTTCGCTTTGCCTACGTAGATGATCTTGGCTTTCTTGTCGCGGAAGAGGTAGCAGCCGGGCTGTGTTGGCAGGTGGGAGAGCTTTTCTTCAAGAGACATAGGCACGACAGAGGTCAGAAGTCAGAAGTCAGAAGTCAGAGGTCAGAAGTCAGAGGTCAGAAGTCAGAGGTCAGAAGTCAGAGGTCAGAGGTCAGAAGTCAGAGGTCAGAAGTCAGAGGTCAGAGGCCAGAAGTCAGAGGTCAGAAGTCAGAGGTCAGAGGTCAGGGACGTGGAGGGTCGCAAGTCTGAAGGCCAATGTGGACTTGGCGGTGTCTTGTTGGCGATTTGGCCGCGCGGTTTTGGAGACACTCGCGGCACGATTAATGACATGGCCGGTTCGCGGCGATGGATTTTTCGGAACAGTCGAACGGCTCGCAACAGGACGATTTGCCAGAGCCAACTCTCCAAGGCGAAGACCTCACGAGCAGAGCTGCCTCGATACGCACGCAGGAAACGGACGCAGTCCGACTTTGTCAGCCCGCAATCCCACGCCGAGAACAACAACCCCGCGAGATCCTTTGCGAGCCACCACACCGGCACGCGGCGATGCCGCATTGCTCGATGGAGGTCCATCACGCAGAGCCGCGGTGCCTGACCCCTCGCTTGGTACAGCCACAAATGGCAAAGATAGAAGTCTCGATGATTGACGCCGGCGGCGTGCATCCGGCGAGTGACGTTGGCCACGGCGTCGATCACGGCTCGGCGATACGCAGGATCCGGAGGATGTTCGGCCCAAGTCGCACAGAGCGTTCCCAGATCGCAGCAGTCTTGCAGCTCGCGCATCAACAAGAATGATTGCCGTTTCGCCGGATTGCGGCCGCGGTCGCCGAAACCCACGACCTCGACGGTCGGAATACCGGCGAGTTGCAACGCTCGAATGGCCAGGACTTCGTTGCCAGCACTCAGTACGGGCCAGCGGCACGCGAGCAATGTCTTAGCGATCAGTTTCCAGCCCAGTCCGTGATGTCGCTTCAGAAAGTAGGGTTGTCCACCGATCTCGACTCGTAGCGTTTCGCGACCTTCCACGTTGCGAAAAACTTGGCCCATGAGCGAGAAGACGCGATCAAACGCCGTGTCACCGTCGTCGAGATGAGCCAAAATTTCAGGGGCGAGTTCGAGCATGGATTGGGAGATGGTGAGAGGGGGAGAGGAATTCCAAAGGCATCCGTTCTCCCTATCTTCCGATCACCCCACCTCCGTACCTGTTCTTTTTCAAGCGGCACGTTGCAGTCGGATTTGCGCCGGCGGCTGCTGCAACTGACGCGCGGACGACATCTCATCGAAGTGTCGAGCCACGGCGGCTCGAAAGGCGGCACCCACCTCCGGATGGCCGCGCCAGTTCTTCATGAACCGCAGCCAGTCATGGTCACGTCGCGGCAAGTAGGTCACGTCGAACCAATGCCGCCAGGTGCCGTCGAGGTCAATGAGCTTGAGTTTCCGATCGGGAGTCACCAAAAAGTTCGCGGACTTGAGATCGCCGTGAGCTAACCGCATTTCGCCGAGCGTGTGCCAAATCTGGGCGAACTGACTGGCCAGCCGATCCAGCTCGGGCAACGACAATCGCGTTTGTTGCAGGAATTGGTCCAAGTGCGTCCCCTCGATGAACTCGGTGAGCACGAACGAGCGGAAGCGGAACGGACCTAAGCGATCCTCGATCATCGCGAGCGGTCGTGACGTGGCGACGCCGGCATCGAGCATCTCGCGGCCGTACACCCAACAACGGCTGGCTCGCGTGAACCACAACACGTGCGTCAACGTGTGGCCCAGGCCGCGCAAGTTGAATCGCTTCAACACACCAATCGACGAACTGGGGAACCAGCCCCTTGTGCCATTGCCGACGGGAGCTTTCAGCGGCACGCGAGCCACTGTCGTGCGATCATCGCGCTTCAGCGACTGGCCCGCTTCCAAGAATGAGTCCGGATCGGCCCACAGTCGATCAAGCAGTTCGTCCGAAATGCGGTTGTCGAAGACGATGCGGCGGATCGGCGACTGCTTTACCGACACGTGAGCACCGCGTAGTTCAAAATTCCACCTCCAGTTGATGTTCGGCAGCCAGTCGAACAACGGAGCGAGAAACACCGACCACACCGGCCGAATCAACTCGCGATAAATCGAGCCGAATAGATCATTGACTCTCGCCACGAATCGGTCCCACCAGACCGGCTCGAGGTACTTGGTGAACAACTCTTCGATTTTCTCCGTGATCCATAGCGTCTCGCGGTGGACCATTCGAGCTTCGACGTCGAAATGCCACCACGGGAACAGATCGTTTGCCCAATGCAGTTTCACGTCGTCTCGCGGATCGCTGCTAAAACGCTCGCGCCTGCTGAGCGGCTGACGATTCGGAAATGGATTCAGCCTTCCGACCGCGGCCCGTAATTGCTGAAGTTTCAGAATGATGTCGTTTGGCGGCGGTACCGAATCGCTCGCGGCATCGATCTGGACGACCGCGGCGTCCTCGCACGCGTCGATTTCAATTCGCGCGGTTTGACTGCTGGTCGTGTTGGCCGACAGTCGGGCCGTGGCCACCGACTGATTCAGATACTCCGGCAGCAACACAGGCTCCGATGTCGCTGAGAATTCCAAGTTCTGCGGCAACTCAACTGACAGATGTCGAGCCAAGCTCTCGAAACTTGGCGGAAGCGTCGAGCTGCTCACTGGAATGTTCGAGAGAGGATCTCGCGGTGCGGACGATTGATTGGTCATTTGAGATTTTCTCCTCTGCGGAAGGTTGCGTCGGGTGAGTGTGCGACAGCGTGTAATCTCCTTGGGAATGCCATGAATAATCCGGGCTAGGCGGCGATGCCGGCACGTGACTTGGTCGGCAAAACGCGAATGACTTCTCGAAACACATGATCGACGGATAAGTCACGCATGCAGCGATGATGTCCCAGCGGACAAACACGCTGCTGACATGGCCCGCAGTCGACGGGCAATTGCAAGTGAGTGGCGTGCGGATGAAACGTCTCGCTCCAAGCGATGTGCGTCGGGCCGAAGAGCGTGATGGCCGGCACATCGAATGCCGCGGCGAAGTGTCGCGGTCCAGAATCGGTCGTGATCAACAAATCGGCGTGTCGAATCGCGACCTTCGTGAGGCCAATGCTGACGGGTTCGTCGGTCAAACTGACGACTTGGGGATGTTTGACGTTGGCCACGATGTGTTGAGCGACGGTTCGTTCATTTGGCCCGCAGACGATGAGCACCGTTCGTCCAAGATCGGCGGCGATGCGGCGAGCCAACTCGGTGAAGTGTTCGATTGGCCAATCCTTCGCAGCTCCGAAAGCTCCGCCGGTGTTGAGGCAAACGTAGCTGAATTCGCAAGAATTCAGCCGGTCACTCGACTCGATGTCCGAATTCTTGCAAATCCGGCGACGGGTGTTGGGATCGAAGTGTCGCTGCCAAAACTCCACCAATCGTTGCTCGTCCTGCGGCGACGTCGCCAGTTCCATCCGGCGCGACAGGGCGCGACAGCCGAGTTGTGCGACCAATTGCAACAGCTCGTCTAAGACCGGATGCGGTGTGGCAAGCGACGGCGCGGGGATCGGATCGGTCAACAACAGACTCCGTCCGTTACGAGCAAATCCGAGCGTTCGCTTCGCGCCGGAGGCCCACGCCAACCACGCTGATCGAAACGAGTTCGGCATCACAACGGCGAGATCGAATCGCTCACGACGCAACGATGGCCGAAAGCCCCAGCCGGTGCGATTCGGCTGATTGCCGCGAGATTCGTGAATCAATATTCGGTCAAGCAATGTCGTTTCCGCCAGAACATCGGCCACATACGGCCGCATAACTCCGACGATCTCGGCGTCCACAAACTGCTGCCGCAATGCGCGCAGCGACGGCGTCGCCATGACGACGTCTCCGATCCAGTTGGGAAGCCAAATTGCGAGTTTCATGGTCGAGGCTCAGGGGACAGGGGACAGGGGACAGGGGACAGGGAACAGGGAACAGGGGGCAGGGGACCGCTTCTGGCTTCTGTTTCCTGCCTTCTCTTTCCTGTCTCCTGTCTCCTGTCTCCTGTTTCCTGTTTCCTCCATCTACGCGGCGTCTTTCTGCCCGCGGATACTTGTGACGATTCGAGTTGTGGACACATTCGGCACTTCACTGAGCACTCGCACTTCGCCGCCGTAGCTTTCGACCAACTCATGGCCGACGACGACAGACGTCGTGCCTCCTTTGACCAAGACGTGCGGTTGCAGGCGTTCGAGTAATGCGAGCGGCGTGTCGTCGTCGAAGATGATCGCGTGGTCGACGCATTCGAGCGCGGCGAGCATCAAAGCTCGTTGTTCTTGAGTGATCACTGGCCGGCTCGGGCCTTTCAATCGTCGCACGCTCTGATCACTGTTGAGCGCGACGATCAGACAGTCTCCGAGCGTCGCGGCTTCTTGCAGGTATTGCACGTGTCCGGCGTGCAGCAGGTCGAAGCAGCCGTTCGTGAACACGACTTTCTGACCGAGTTGTTTGCGGGCGTCGACGTATCGAGCCAGTTCGTCGAGCTTGCTGAGCTTTTCGTGAACCTTGCGTGATCCGTCCAACAAGTCCCGCAGGATTTCTTGACGCGAGATGGCGGTCACACCGATCCGCTCGACTTCGAGACCACCCGCGACGTTCGCCAAGCGACAGAGATCTTGCGGACACAGGCCGTCCGCCAGGCCGACGCCGATCATGACCAAAACCATGTCGCCGGCCCCGGTGATGTCGTAGACCTCGCGCTTGCGAGTTGGAAACAATTCGGCCGAACCGTCGGCTAAGGCCAAGGCGATGCCATCTTTGTCCAGCGTCACGAAGGCGTGTTGCAGTTGCAGCCGCTCGATCAATTGCCGCCCGGAAATGAAAGCATCTTCCGGCGTGCGGACTTCTCGCTGCGTCGCCAATTTTGTTTCGAGACGATTCGGCGTGATCGCCGTCGCGCCGGTGTAGTCCGCGTAGTTCGCCTTTGGACCTGGATCGACAAGCACCGGAATCGCGCGCGCCTGCGCGTGTTCGATGATCTGCCGCAGCACTCGCGGCGTGCAGACACCCTTGGAATAGTCGGAGATCAGGACCGCTTGATGGCCATCGAGCAGCAACGTGATTTCGTCGAGGAACCGCTGTTCGAGTTGCTCCGGCAGCGCGTGACGGGACTCACGATCGACGCGCAAGATTTGGTGCGGATGCCGGCTCTGAGCTTTGCCGATGAACCGCATCTTCACGGTCGTCGGTCGAGTCGCGTCCGTGAAGACGGCCGAACAATCGATGCCGGCATTAATCAACGCGGCTTGCAGCTCTTCGCCGTCGGTGTCGTGACCGACCACACCGGCGATCGTCACGTCGGCGTCGAGACCGCGAATCATGTTGGCGACGTTGGCGGCTCCACCCAGCCGCATCTCATCGTGCTCCTGCCGCAAAAGAATAACCGGCGCTTCCTGGCTGACGCGTTCGGCATCACCCCAGACATAGCGATCCAGAATTAAGTCGCCGATGACCAGCAGCCTGGGATGCCCCAACTGCTGCATGACATCAATCAAGTGGTACGACATCGTGGCCAGCCATCCTTTGCGAGCTGAGTCGTAATTCATCCAGTGGAACCTGGAAAGGGGGCGAAGTGTGCCGCTTCGGGAAAGATGCGTCAATCCCGGATTGGCCTGTTAAAGTTTGCCGATAATAACGCCGATTCTAATTGCGAAGCGGCGGAATGCGCGCCGTTGGGGAAATGACTCAAGACCAACCCGTCCGGCGACAGAACTCCGGCGGGAAACGGGCGATCGCCCAGGAGTTCAGGCATGTGGAAACACATTCGCAACGTGATGTTGCTCGCGGTGTTGGGTGCCGTGATGCCGGTCGGTTTGACCATGACGGCCGCCGAAGCCAGTTGTTTTTGCCGCCGATGCCAGAGTTCCCATCACCACACCGCCAACTGCCGGTGTCAGACTCCGCGGCCAGTCGTCAATTGCCAGGTTCCGCAGCCGGTCATCGAGACGCAAATGGTTCCGCAGCAAGTGATGACGTATCGAAACGAGGTCGTCACGCAGTATCGCCAAGAGGCGATCACGCAGAACGTCCCGGTCACGACATACCAAAACGTGACCGTCGATGAAGGGGGCTATCAGATGGTCTACGTCTCCAAGCCGGTGACCAAGCAAGTTCCACAGATCGTCTATCAACCGCAGACATCTTACCGCTCGGTGCCCTACCAAATGACTCGGCAAGTGCCGCAATTGGTGACGCAGATGGTGCCGCAACAAGTCGTCCGACAACAGCCATACACGATGACACCGGCACCCGTGGTGCAAGTGTCTCCGATCGCTCCCGTCATGACACCGGTCTTCACTGCGGCACCGACGTCATCGGGTTCCATTTTTCCGAACCCCTTCCCATCGCACCCTTACCCAACTCCGTGTGGATCGTGCGGAGGCATCGGCTTCGGGCCAGCGCCGATGATTCCGAGAGTTCAGGTGATTGGACAGCCGATGATCACAAGTTCGGTGATCGCCGCGCCAGTCATTTCAAATCCGGTGAAGATGTTGGCACCCGTCACGGCCACGAATCCAGCGCTCGCGCAACCCAATGTGGAATCAAACTCGGCTCCGGTCCCGGACCCGAAGTTCCTCGACCGTCCCGGCGCTGTTAGGGGATCCTGGACGACCGTTGGCTCACGGCATGGCAGTTCCGAGCAGTCGGCCCGCGACGGCGACTCGCGCACTTCGAACAACATTCGGTTCAGGCCGGCTCGCACGGTCTACAAGTCTTGGGAATCGCAGTCGCAAAACGCCGCCAACGAAGCACCGGCACGGCAGTGAGACGATTCGTGTCCAGCAAGCGAACTGGCACTCTGGTCGCTTCTCTGATCTAGGACATGGACGACAGCTTCGCGCTCAGGCGGGATGACCGTGTTGGGCGCTGCGGGGTCGCGAGGTTCAAAGTTCAATCCGCCGAGGGTATTGTTTAGCGACCCAAAGTCGCGCGGCGCGGAAATGCACTTTGAACCTGTGCGGAGCGAGAGAACCAAGATGAAGACGAAACTGACTGTTTCTTTCACGCTTGTGTGTCTCGTGTTGACGTCGGTCCGAGCGGCCGACCCCAAGCCTTCGCACCAGATACCGCCAGCGTTACAGAACTACGTCTCTCGACCGGAACCAGGTTCGCGCTGGGAGCTGCGCGAAAAGATCGTCCGTGGCCAGGACACGATATTTGATCTGCACCTCGTTTCGCAGGACTGGCAGGGGATCGTTTGGGAGCATCAGTTGCAGGTCTATCAACCGGCGGAGACCAAGCCGGCGGCGACGATGCTCTTGTGGAACCAGGGTGGCCGCGCGAACGCGGGCAGCATCGCATTAGGCATGGAGCTGGCCAAAAAGATTGGCACGCCGGTCGCATTCTTGTACGGCATTCCGAATCAGCCGCTGCTCGGCGGCAAGAAGGAAGACACACTGATTGCCGAAACGTTCGTGCGCTACCTCGAAACCAAAGACGAGCGTTGGCCCCTGCTTTTCCCGATGGTCAAGAGCCTCGTCAAGGCGATGGACGCGCTCCAGGAGTTCAGCGAGCGTGAGTGGAAGTCGCCGCTCGAGAAATTCATCGTCACCGGAGCGTCGAAACGCGGTTGGACCACGTGGCTGACCGGAGCGACCGACCCGCGTGTGAAAGCCATCGCGCCCATGGTCATTGACACGCTCAACATGAAGGAGCAGGCGTCCTATCAACTCAAATCGTTTGGCCATTACAGCGAGCAGATTCGCGACTACACCGAACGTGGGTTGGTCCCGATGCCGGACACACCGGAAGCCAAGCGACTATGGGCGATGGTCGATCCGTGGGTCTACCGCGAGCGGCTCACGATGCCGAAGTTACTGATCAACGGCGTCAACGATCCGTACTGGACCACTGATGCGCTCAACCTGTATTGGGATGACCTTCCCGGTGACAAATGGGTGACCTACGTTCCCAATGCCGGCCACAATTTGGAGCAGCACGTCGTGGATGGCAAGAAAGATCGCACGCGAGCGGTCAACGCCCTCGCCGCGTTTGCTCGGCATCACATCCAAGACAACCCGATGCCGAAGGTTCAGTGGAAACACAGCGACGCGGACGGAAAAGCTCGACTGACCGTCACAGCCAATCCGCCCCCGCAGGCCGCACGTCTATGGGTCGCTTCAGCGACGACGCGGGATTTCCGGCTCGCTCAGTGGAACGAGCATCCGCTCACGATCATCCACAGCGGTGTCGGTGATGTCACATTGCCGTCCGAAGGCTGTGTCGCCTTTTTCGCCGAGCTGGACTACTCGATTGACGGCCTGACGCATCAGGTCTCGACACAGATGCGCATTCTGGAAACGACTCCGAAGTGACTGAGGTCAATCGTATGACCCTGACGGCAGACTTGCGGCTGATCCGAGTCGTTGCGCTATCGTTGGTGTGCTTGACAGCCCAGGCGGGCTTTGCTGAAGAGTCACTCCACCAACGCATCGACTCGTTGATCGAGGCCAAGATCGGCGGCCAGCCGCTCGCGACGGTCGCGGATGATGCGGAGTTTCTGCGTCGCACGTTTCTGGATCTGGTTGGTCGCATCCCGGCGACGGCGGAAGTTCGCGAATTCTTGAATGACTCGGCCGCCGACAAGCGTGAACGACTGATCGATCGCCTGTTGGCCAGCGACGAGTTCCCACGCCGAATGGCCGAGCTGATGCACGTCCTGCTGATGGAGCGCCGCGGTGAGCATCCCGAATGGCTGACCTACTTGCGGACATCGTTCGAGCAGAACAAGCCGTGGGACGTGATGGTTCGCCAGATGCTCAGCCCGGACCCGACGAATGAACAGACGCGAGCAGCCGCATTCTTCGTGAGCAAGCGTCTGGAACACTACGGGCAAAACGCGGTCGAGTATCCCGTGCTGACGCGCGACGTTGGCCGGCTGTTTTTGGGCATGGACCTGCAGTGTGCTCAGTGTCACGACCATCTGTTTATCAAGGACTACAAGCAACATGATTTTCAGGGCTTGTACGTCGCGTTCTTGAACACGTCGTTGCGGAACGATGTGAAGTTTCCGGCCATCGTTGAAAACCTGATGACCGGTAAGCTCGAC
>CAYSHJ010001170.1:0-3144 GCA_964430385.1 uncultured Planctomycetaceae bacterium | reverse complement strand
GCCATGGATCGCTTTGATCAAGACGCCTTTGAATTCGTCGCGGGAGCGCGTGCCCGCAGAGCGTTCGACATCAATCAAGAAGATCCGCGGTTGCGCGATCGGTACGGGCGACACAATTGGGGACAAAGCACTCTGCTGGCTCGGCGGCTTGTCGAGGCTGGCTCCACCTTCGTCACCGTGCATTACGGTGGATGGGACCATCACTGGGATCTGCAAGCGGGCATGGCGACCTATCTGCCGATCGTCGACTCCGCCGTCTCGACACTGTTGTCGGACCTCGACGAACGCGGGATGCTCGACTCGACCCTCGTGATCCTGTGTGGTGAATTCAGTCGCACTCCAAAGATGAACGACGGCGGCAACGGCGGTGCTCCCGGAAGCATGGGCACACCCGGCCGCGATCATTGGGGTCATTCGATGTTCTGCTTGCTAGCTGGCGGCGGCGTGAAGAATGGACAAATCGTCGGTTCGACGGACAAGAACGGCTATCGCCCGGCGACTCGACCCATTCGGCCCGAGCACATCCACACAACGATCTATCAATGCCTTGGAGTCGACCCGCACTTGCACCTGTTCGACCATTCCGGCCGCCCGGTCCCGGTGATCGAAGACCCGACGCCGATTCACGAGCTGGTCTAGTCAATTTCAACTGCGGATACTGCGTTGACCTTGCCGATGATGAGGTTCGTATCGGCGTCTGCCGCGTTCGCCGAGGGAGTCCACGGCAAACCTGGAAAGCCACGCAAGATAGGCCACGGAAGGGTCACGCATGCCACGGCGAATTGGGATCGGGGGGATTGTCTGTGCCTTGGTGGTGTGGTTGCTAGGTAATGGGCCGTGCGCGGCCGACGAGCCAAATCCGCCATTGAAGGTCGACGCTGTCAGTGGCGGCAGTTCGACGACGGCGATGCGAAAAAAGGCGGTGTCCGAATTACCGCTGGACAAAATCGCGGCCGACTTCCGGACGCAGGTCGACGATTTGCTGAAGAATGTCAGCCTGTACCACCGCCTGCCGACGTTGCGATTCGTCTCCGAGGCGGATGTTTATCAGTTCTTCATCTCGCACCCGGACGTCGCCGTCAGCATTTGGCGAGTCATGGACATCTCCAACTTCGAGCTGTGGCAGATCGGACCGACCGGTTACGAAGCCGACTCAAACGATGGCTCGACGGGAGCCATTGAGGTTTTGCACTCGTCGTCCGACCGGCATCTCGTGCTGTGCCACGGCTCGTTCAAGAGCCCGTTACTTCCAAAGCCGATTCAGGCGAAGGCCCTGTTGCACTTGCAGCCGACGTTCAAAAAAAACGATGACGGCCAAACGCTCGTGACACATACGCTGGACTTGTTCGTCTCGTTTCCTTCGCAGCCGGTGGACATCACGGCCAAGCTGATTTCGCCCGTCAGCCACGCGATGGCGGATCGCAACTTTCGCGAAGTCAGCTTGTGGTGTGCGATGATGAACGTCGCCATGTGCCAACAGCCCGGCTGGGTCGAGCAAGGCGCGAACAAAATGGAAGGCGTGCTCGAAACGCGTCGCGGCCAACTGTTGAAACTCGCCGCTCAGACCTTCGTCACGAATCGCAAGCGGCAGTTGGAGCAACAGACGGGTTCTCGCGACGTGTCGCTCGAACAAGTCATGGCCGCGCTGCGCAAGTCTGCCCAGGAAGGATCAGCCGACTCGAAGAATGGAACGATTCAAGTGTCTGCCGAACAGTCGACTGAGAGCGCGCCCATCGAAACAGCCGCCGGCAAAAAGTAGCCGTCGTGCTCAGTCCGCAACGGTGGCGAAAGAGCGACAACGTTGGGCTGTCGGATTCCCTCGCGGAAGAAGAGCGCGTGATAGCGTTCGAGTTGCTTCAGATGATCGGATCATCAAACGTCCTTGGATTGAATCCAAGTTGCCGGTGATCCAGAAGCTGGACGTGTCCCAACCGCTGCGCGAGCCGCTCGTCAATGTCGGAGTGGTACGGCTCTCGGCGAGAGCCGGCTACAGCTTTCACCGCACCCTCGGCACGCTGTGATGTCCCTTGAGTACTTCCACCGTTGCTGCGCTGCTTCGATTTCACGATCAGCACTCGCGGTATTGGCAGAAGAGTTCGCGGCCAGCGATGTCTTCGGTCGCATCTACGAATACTTCCTCGCCAAGTTTTCGAATCAAAAGGCTCACGACAACGGCGAGTTCTTCACGCCGTCATCGCTCGTTCAGACGATCGTCAACGTGATCGAACCGGATCATGGGACAGTGCTCGATCCGGCGTGCTCAGAGCCACGCCCGGCAAGTTGACTCCCTGCCGTCTGCGAATCTCGCCCGGACCATCGACGATGCAGCGGACCCAAGCGACTCGCAAAAGCTTGCGGCGAACGACAAAAATTCTGCCAACGTTCTTTTGATGAATGTCGAAACGCCGTTGACAGCCCCCGCAGCGACCTCCAGGATGTCACCAAGCCAGTTCCAAGCGAACAACGATCCCGTGGGGATGGTTTTGAAGCGGTCAAGGATCGACCCGGCAAATCGCGCAGTTGCATCTGGGAATTGGCGGCGCGGGCCACAATCGGTTTCGACCTACCCATCGTTTGGCCTCCCCGGCCGTACTTTCAAGAGGATCGTGTTCCATGCGTTTCACCCATTGGTTGCGGAGTCTTCGTGTCCCGAGTGGTCGCTCGGGCCTGTCCAACTCTTCGGCGCGGCGGCGCAATTCGGGGCGACCTTGCCTGGCTGTCGAACAGAGTCTCGACCCGGCGGGCGAATTGCTGGAGGACCGGTCGCTGATGTCGGTCTCTGCGCTGTTTATTTCGTTACCAATCGGCGAGTTGAACATCTCGATGACGGCGGCTGATAGCGTCTCGGTCGGAGTGAATGCCGGAAACGTGCAAGTGATCGCAAACGGCTTGCCATTGAGCCTTGGATCGATCGCGGCTAGTTCGGTCAAGACGCTGATCATCAACGGCAGCGACAACAATAACTCGATCGATGTTTCCGGCGTGAATGGCAGTTTCACCATGTTGACGTCGATCCAGCTCAACGCTGGCCAGGGAAACGACACGATCATCGGCAGTCCGACGCACGCCAATACGATTTACGGGAGCGACGGCAATGACATCATCAGCGGCGGTACTGCGGCCGACTCGCTGTTCGGCGGTGAC
>CAYSHJ010001169.1:0-2018 GCA_964430385.1 uncultured Planctomycetaceae bacterium | reverse complement strand
GACCCGGCCATTCCGACCGAGGCGTGACTTCGCCTGCCGTCGGAGCCGTGGTTCAAGTGCATGCCTTTCCCGGCGACACGGTGAAGCCCGGTGACCAGCTTTTCACGCTGCGGCTTTTCAGCGAGTACCTACAAAACACGCAGTCCGAGCTGTTCAAGGCGACTCGCGAAACGGAACTGGTGAAGGAACAGCGGAGTCTTTTGGAAAAGTCTTTCAAGGCAGGCGCGATCGCGGAGACCAAGATTATTGAACTCGACAATCAACTTCGTCGGCAATCGGCGGCGATTCAGGGATACCGTCAAGACTTGCTGACGCGAGGACTCAAGCCCGAGCAGATCGATTCGGTCACGGAAGGAACTTTCGTCTCGACGATCGAAGTCGTCGCACCGCCGCCAGTCCGTCTATCGTCGCCGATTAGCGATTCACGGTCGCTTAGTCACTCAATCGAAAATCAAAAATCAGACGTCCGAAATGCCATCCCGTCAACTGAACTTGTCGCTCACCAGCCGAAAGGTTTGGTCTACGAAGTCCAGGAACTCAAGGTCGAACTCGGCCAGCAGGTGCAAGCCGGGCAGTTGCTCTCCGTGCTGTCGAATCACGAATCACTCTATATCGAAGGGCATGCCTTCAAGCAGGAAGCACCGTTCCTGGAGAACGCGGCTCAGAACGGTTGGCCGATCCAAGTCGAATTCGCGGAGGACGCCCGCAAGCATTGGCCGTCGCTAGAGCAAACCTTCCAGATTCGGCATCTTGCGAATACCATCGATACCGTCAACCGCACGTTTGATTTCTTTATCCCGCTGACGAACCAATCGCGAAGCTATGAGAAGGACGATCAGACCTTCGTAGTCTGGCGATTCCGGCCGGGTCAGCGAGTGCGATTGCACGTACCGGTTGAGGAACTCAAGGACGTGCTCGTGTTGCCGTCCGCCGCCGTCGTGCGTGAAGGCCCGGAAGCTTACGTCTTCCGCCAGAACGGCGACCTCTTCAATCGCATCCCGGTGCATGTCTTGCACGAAAACCGCCTGAACGTCGTGCTCGCGAACGACGGCGGCGTGACGCCCGGTTTGTATCTCGCGCAGAACGCGGCGGCTTCGCTCAACCGAGTGCTCAAGGCCCAGGCCGCCAGCGGTGTGCGTGCCGATGTTCACGTTCACGCCGACGGCACGGTGCATGCTGCGCATTGATTTTCGATTTTTGATTTTTGATTTTCGATTTGGAGACAGGCTATGACAGAGACTGAATTGAAACGGCGGACGAAGCAGTTTGCATTACGCGTGATGAAGTTGGTTGGGGCGCTGCCGGACAACTCAGTTGGACGACCGATTGGGAATCAGTTGATTCGTAGCGGCACGGCAATCGGCGCGAACTATCGAGCTGCTTGTCGCGGTCGATCGAAGGCTGAGTTCGTGGCCAAGCTCGGAGTGGTGGTCGAGGAAGCCGACGAAAGCGGTTACTGGCTGGAGCTAATCATCGACGGTTCGCTGCTCAAGAAGACACTCGTCGAGCCGTTGCTCAGCGAAGCGAACGAGCTGACCGCAATCATGACCGCCGCGCACAAGACAGCTCAATCCAAAATCGAAAATCAAAAATCGAAAATCAAAAATGCTTAACGCTGTTATCCGATTCTCGCTTCGCTACCGGTTGCTCGTCGTCGTGATGAGTCTGGCCTTGTTGGTCTACGGCTCGTATCTGGCGACGACCTTGCCGATCGACGTGTTCCCCGACTTGGATCGGCCGCGTGTCATCATCATTACCGAGTGCCCCGGCCTCGCCACCGAAGAAGTCGAGACGCTCGTGACTCAACCCATCGAAGTGGCCTTGCTGGGAGCCAGCGGAGTGCAAGCGGTGCGAAGCCAAACGACCGCCGGCTTGAATGTAATCTACATCGAGTTTGAGTGGACGACGGAAATCCGGGCGGCTCGGCAAACGGTTGGGGAACGGCTCGGCACTCTGTCCGGCGTGTTGCCCGAAGGGATTCGCCCGCAGATGACGCCGCCGGCTTCAATCATGGGTCA
>CAYSHJ010001168.1:0-3023 GCA_964430385.1 uncultured Planctomycetaceae bacterium | reverse complement strand
TGAGGTGACGCCACGGCGCTAGACGGGTAGTGCCCTAACGCCTGCTTGAACTCGGGATGATTGAATGCCGCCCGAAAATGGGCCACAGACTCCCACAACGCGTAGTTCATGAATACCGTGCTTCCAGCAATCCCTTGATGCAACTGAGTTGAGATGTAGCCTGGCTGCTGCTTCATCCAGTTCGCGTCGGCTTCCCACGCTTTTAGCAGGGCCGGGATGTCTTCCGCTGCGACTTGGAAGACGTTTACCAAGACAACCGGTGAGACGTCGGTATTGACCTGCTGAAAGATCGGAACATTTTGGTCTAGTGGTTTGAGTTGAAGCATGCAGTATCTCCTTGGTTGTTGCAGTGGGGGACGGGACAGCGAGCTACATTGAGCGGGCTAACGACCGGCGCTCACCAGCGGCCGCTCTCGATGCGCGCGGCCGTCTGGTGCAGCGCCTGTTAGGCAGCGTGGTCCATGACGTCTCCAGCCCCAACAGGGCAGGAAACCCCAGGTATGACAGGAACCCGGACCCGTCACAGAGTCTCAACGCTGGGATGACGAGTATGCCAGCTCGTGGCCTGCTCGTACGCGTCGGCGATTCGGCACAGCACGGGTTCACTGAGGTGCTGGCCGACGAACTGGATGCTGTACGGCAAACCGTCCGCTGAGAACCCCGACGGAAGGCAAATCGCCGGCGCGCCAGCCAGATCCATCGGCATGGTGAAGACCCTCGTGCTCTTGAGCGGTGGGTCGCTAGCCGCGGACCTTGCGGCCGTGGCCGCGTTGTAGGCTGTCATCGAGCCGTACTGTGTCTCTTTCGAGATGGGCCACGCTGGCGCTCCGCCGGCGGGACACGCCAGCGCATCCACCGTGGCGAGAACTGCTGTCAACCGTCTCGTGATCTCGCCTCGAATTCTCCTCGCGCCCGCCAGTTGCGCCTCAGTCGCCGCAGCGCCGGACTGCAGGAACTCGCGGAAGTACGGGCCATACTCCGTCGCGCGCGACGGGTAGTTCGCGGAGTGTGCGGCAACGGCCTCCGAACTACACAGCAGAAACCAAGCCTCGGGGATGCCGGTCATGTCGGGCACGTGCACATCAACGATCCGGGCGCCCAAGTTCGTCAATGCCTTCAACGCGTCCTCGATTGACGCAGCCTGGCCGCGGTCGACTCCGGCCAGCGCGTACTCCCGGTCGAAGCCAATGCGCAGACCTTCGACGCCTCGGCCGAGCCCGCCGAACGTCTTCTCCGCCGGCTCCCGCGAGGATGTGGAGTCCTTCGGATCGAAGCCCGCGATCGCATCGAACATGATTGCGACGTCGGCCACTCGCCGCGCCATCGGCCCCACGTGATCGAGAGACTCGGCCAGCGGCAGCACACCGAAGCGGCTCACTCGCCCATAGGTGGGCTTGAGCCCCACGACGCCGTTGGCCGACGAAGGGTAGCGAATCGACCCGCCGGTGTCGGTGCCGATCGCGGCGAAACAGAGTCCGGCAGCTACAGCCACGCCGGACCCGCTCGACGACACGCCCGCCCAGCGGCTCGCATCCCACGGATTGACCGGAATATCAAAGTCTGGATGGTAGCCGGCCATCGCGCCTTCAGTGAGATTCAGCTTGCCCAGCACCACGGCACCTGCCGCGTACAGCCTCGACAGCACCGTGGCATCGAAGTCCGGCACGAAGCCCTTCAGGACCGGTGTCCCGCCCATCGTCCGGACGCCCTTCGAGTAGCACAGGTCCTTGACGGCGATCGGCACGCCGTGCAGCGGCCCGCGATACTTGCCGGCCCGAATCTCCTGCTCGGCCGCGCGGGCTGCGGCGAGGGCCTGCTCCGCCATCATGGTGGCATAGCCCTTCAGCTTGGCATCGACCTTCGCGATTCGATCCAGCATCCGTTGGGTGAGTTCGACCGGCGACACATCGCCCGACGCAATGAGCCGGGCGACTTCCTGGAGGCCCATGTAATGAAGCGCCTCCCCGGCGCCGGCACCGGGGGATGAAGGCGGCGGCGCGGGGCCGGAACACGCGGAGAGCGGCACGAGGGCACTCGCGCCCAACAACGCGAGGGCACTGCGCCGGGAAATCAGTCGATCAGCGCTCGAAGGTGTTGGGCGCTCTCCTGAATCCGGGTGGGTACCGAGCACGGCATGTGGCATGAGTGTTTCCCTCTCTGGTTAAACACCCCGGCCTTGCCACCGTTGATCGGTTGCGACCGAAATGATTCTTGGCTCAGCTGCCGAACCGGTCGCGCTGAGCCGCGGGCGCGCCAGCGTCAGTTCCGCGCCGACGACTCCAGCGCGTTGTTAGCCAGCGAGCCGGTACGATCCGACTCTTGATCTACTCGAGAATAAGCAACGCGGACGCGGCATGAGCAGCGAACGTGGCCACATCCGCGTGACGGGCTCGCAATAGGTCCTCAATGTCTCGCGTCGAACAGTTGCCTCGTCGAATCCAAACAACCTTTGGCGGAGGCCCAAAGAGAAACGCTCGATTGTTGAAGTCAGCGTCCTTGCTGACGATCATGAACTCATGCTCGGCCGCATGGTTCCAGACGCGAGCATCATCAGCGGTTTCCAGCCCCACGCTGCGAACATGCACAGCGGTGACACCGAGATCGGCAAGACGGTCGCAGAGTCGGTGAGAGAGATTCTGATCGAGCAGCAGGTTCACTTCGTGCCGGTGGCCATCAGCCGCCGCTCGCGATCGGCCGCGAACGCGAAGCACGCCCGAATGTCTTCACGCGTCAGATCCGGGAAATCGCGAAGGACTTCCTCTTCTGACATGCCCGATGCGAGGTAGTCGAGCACGTCTGAGACGGTGATGCGTAGCCCCCGAATGCACGGTTTCCCGCCCCGTTTGCCGGCTTCGATCGTGATCAGGTGCTGGTATTCCATATCGAACAGAGTAGAGCCGACGCGACGGTCTGGTCAAGACCGTAGAGGTTGAAGCTGGCTCTTCGGCCTTGCGCACTCGCGGTGAATGTCGTGTTTTCGATCGTTCGTTCGAGCCTGTTGATGATTCCGCTGGCTAACGGTC
>CAYSHJ010001167.1:0-10034 GCA_964430385.1 uncultured Planctomycetaceae bacterium | reverse complement strand
GCCGAACGCGCCGCGCTGTTCCAGGAACTCGCACACCGACTCAAAGCCTTCGCCGCTGCGAGCCGACATCCGCAACACCGGACGGCCGGGGAACTCGGCTTCGAGAAGACTCGCCAATTCGTTGACCTTCGCGGCCGAAAGCTCGTCGATCCGATTGATGAGGATGAAATCCGCCTCTTCCAACTGCTTGCGAAAAATGTACGCCGCTTTCGGAGAGAAGCCCGCTTTCGCTTCGTTCCGCAAGATTTTTTCGCCGTGGCTGGGCTTGAGGATCACGCCGTACGGAGCCACGTCCAACGACTGACCGTACACTTGGACAAGAGGTCGGATCACAGTGGCGACGAGATCCGTGCAACTGCCGACCGGCTCGGCCAGAATCACATCCGGGCGATCCTCCGCGCTGAGCCGTTCGACCGTCGCGGTCAGTTCGTTGAAGTTGCAACAGAAGCAAGCGCCCGCGACTTCACCAACGTGAAAGCCTTGCGACCGCAGACTGTGTGTGTCGACCAGGTCGGTCGTTTGATCGTTCGTGACAATGCCAACCTTCAGGCCTTTCGCCGTGTAATGCCGAGCCAGCCGACCGACAGTCGTGGTTTTGCCGGCTCCCAGAAAACCACCAACCATGATAAAGCGAGGATTCACAGAACTGCTCCTGATCTCGACGACACGTCACACTAACCCGAAGCGCTAGCGAGGGCCGAGGTAAAGGTTCCTCGCTAACGCTTCGGGTTAGTGGCATTCACGACCGTGTCACGTTCTAAGGCGTGCGTCAATGCTCTTCAACCACAGCCGCGACTGTCGGACATTGATCCGGACGTGTATCTTCATCGCGCCTGGTTCGGAAAACCGTCTATGCGAAACGCCGACGTCGCGAAAATCTTGGAAGAGCTGGCGGACCTGTTGGAGTTGGAAGGGGCCAACGCGTTCCGCGTGCGAGCCTATCGCAATGCGGCCCGCACGGTCGAAGCGTTGGCCGACGACGTGGCTGGAATCGTCGCGCGTGATCCGGCCGCGTTGCAGCAACTCGAAGGAATCGGCAAAGACTTGGCGGACAAGATCGTGACGATCGTCCGTACCGGGCAGTTGCCTCAGTTGGAAGAACTGCGTGCCCGCATCCCAGCCGGCGTCGTGCAGATGCTGCGGATTCCGGGCCTCGGTCCGAAAAAGGTGTCGGCGATCTTCAAGGAACTTGGCATCGACACGCTCGACGCGCTGAAGCAAGCGGCGGAGGCGGGACGCATCGCGGAACTCAAGGGCTTCGGCAAGAAGACCGAACTGTCGATTTTGGAGGGCTTGTCACTCGTCGCCGAAGCGGGGCAGCGAGTGTATTTGGCCGAGGCCAAGGTCGAAGCGGACGCGATCGTCGCCGACTTGCAACAATTGAAGAGCATCAAGCAAGCGACGGTCGCGGGGAGTTGCCGGCGTCGCAAAGAAACCGTCGGCGATCTCGACGTGCTGGCGACGTCCAGCGATGCCGACGCCGCGATGGACCGGCTGGCGGCGAATCCGCTTGTCGTGAAAGCCCTCGCGCGCGGCGACACGAAGCAGCGAGTGCGACTTCGCTCCGGCCTGGAGCTTGATCTGCGCGTCGTGCCGGACGAATCGTTCGGAGCCGCGTTGCAATACTTCACCGGCTCGAAAGAACACAACATCGTGATCCGCCGCCGTGCTCAAGAGCGCGGCTTGAAGCTGAACGAATACGGCTTGTTTCGAGGCGAAGATTTAGTGGCCAGTCGCACCGAAGAAGACGTCTACGCCGCCGTCGACTTGCCGTGGATTCCTCCGGAGCTGCGCGAGAACCGCGGCGAGATCGAACGAGCCGAAGCGAACCGGCTTCCGAAATTGATCGAGCTCTCAGACATCCAGGGCGATCTGCACATGCACACGACCGCGACCGACGGCATGAACTCGATCCGCGAAATGGCCGAAGCGGCGAAGGCCCGCGGACTGCAATACATCGCGATCACCGATCACTCGAAACGAGTCACGATGGCCAACGGCCTGACCGCCGAACGACTGCGAGCACACTGGGCCGAGATCGACAAAGTCCGTTCGCAAATCAGTGGCCTTGAGATTCTGAACGGCATCGAATGCGACATCCTCGAAGACGCGACGCTGGACTTGCCCGACGATGTGCTGGCCGAGGCGGATTGGGTCATCGCGGTGTTGCATTACGGTCTGAAGCAACCGCGCGAGCAAATCGACAAGCGGCTACTCAACGCGATCCGCAATCCGCATGTCGACATCATCGGCCATCCGACTGGCCGCTTGGTCGGCCAGCGACCCGGAGCCGACATGACGTTTGACGACGTGCTCAAAGCCGCTGCCGATCACGGCGTCATGCTGGAGATCAACGCGCATCCGAGTCGCCTCGACCTCAACGACATCCAGGCCGCCGCCGCCAAAGACCGCGGCATTCCAATCGTCATCAGTACCGACTCGCACAGCACTCAAGGTTTCGACGTCCTGCAATACGGCATTTTTCAAGCACGCCGCGCCGGGCTGGAAGCCAAGGACGTGGCCAACACACGGACGCTGGCGGAGTTTCGCAAGCTGCTGCGATCGTAGTGCAAGCTGCCAGCTTGCTTTCGTCGCGTAAGCGCCTAGCTTGTAAGACGATTGAATTTCCGACAACCCTTCATTTGGAATGTTTTCAATCTTGATTTAGCAGCCTTCCACATGAATCTTCCCGATATCACTTAAATTGAAATCACGCCGTGTTTCCGCCGTGAACTTGTCCTCCAGAAAAATCGCCTCGTCATCAAGGGCGAAGGTCGCGGAGTGAAATGGGAATCAACAGTGATCTTGTCGGATCTTCGCTCGGAACCAGACAGGTTGTGGTATCGTGATCCAGTACTCCGCTGGGGATCATTTTTTCTCGTGATGTTTGTTCTCGCGCTCGCATTGGGGTGCATTCTCGCAAAGCAGCCTGGTTTTCTCGACACTCTTGTCAAAGGGGCGTTTGCTGCAGCGATCGGATGGTTGGTGGGAAGTGTCGCAATCTTTTGGAAATTTGGCGCAAAGCTTGAATACGCTCGATTCCTCAATCACAGCGGTGTCGTTTTGCTGGATATCGCGCGACGGGGACCGCAACAGCACGAGTTCGATGACTTCATTTCGGAACTTTCAAATAGAATCGCCGACGCTCAGGCCAACTGAGTGGCCGGCCAAATCGGAGAACGAAATGGACCCGCGTTACCACATCGCCGACACCAGCCAGATCATCACGCCCGCGTTGGTCGTGTTTCATGAACTGCTCGAAGACAACCTCAAACGGATGATCGAAATTGCCAAGCGGCCGGAGCGATTGCGGCCGCACTGCAAGACGCACAAGACGCGCGAGATCGCTCGCATGGAACTCGAACGCGGCATCGTCAAGCACAAGTGCGCGACGTTCGCCGAGGCGGAGATGCTCTCCGAGGTCGGCGTGCGCGATATTTTCTTGGCTTACAACCTGGTTGGGCCGAACATCCGCCGCGCGGTCGAGTTCGTGACGCGATATCCCGCCGTAACGCTCTGCGTGACGGCCGACCATCCGCGCGCGATTGCCGCGCTGGGCGAGGCGATGCACTCCGCAGGCAAACAAATCGACGTCTTGCTGGACATCGACGTCGGCCAGCATCGGACGGGGGTGCCGGTCGGGCCGCAGGCGGTGGAGTTGTATCGACAGATCGCGACGACTTCGGGATTACGAGCGGGCGGCTTGCACGTCTACGACGGACATCAACATCAAGAGTCGCGCGACGATCGCCGCACTGCGGTGCTCAATGAGTTTCGCAAGGTGCAAGAGTTTCGCGACAGCCTCGTCACTGCCGGACTGCCGGTGCCGCGTTTGGTGTGTGGCGGCACGGCGTCGTTTCCGATTTATGCGGAGATCGACGATTCCACGATCGAGCTGAGTCCCGGCACATGCGTGCTCAACGACGTGGGATACACCGAGCACTTCCCCGATCTGGTCTTTCCGCCCGCGGCCGTGCTGTTGACTCGCGTGATCAGCCGGCCGGCACCCGATCGCGTGACGCTCGACCTGGGTTACAAGGCGGTCGCGTCCGATCCGCCGGCCGGTCAGCGAGTTTTCTTTCCCGATCTGCCCGATGCGAAACAAGTCCTGCAAAACGAAGAACACTTGGTACTGCAAACCTCACGCGCGGGCGAGTTCCAACCAGGTGATGAATTGATGGCGATCCCGCGTCACGTCTGCCCGACCTGTGCCTTGCATCGGCAATTGTTCGTCGTCGCCGGCGGGCAATTGGTCGATCGCTGGGACGTGGCGTCGCGCGATCGGTGGCTGACGATTTGAACGATTGCGGATTTCGGATTGTGAATTGAGATCGGTCTTCGCAGGTTTTCCGCGGACGGTTACATTCTCGCCGTTCATTCGCCAAGGAGGGTGTCATGACGCGCGGAAGTCAATCGGTCGCGGTGACGGTGGTGCGAGGAATCAAGTCAGTACTCGACATGGCGTATTGGCCGAAGCTGGTGCGCGAGCGAGATTCGCTTGAGCGGACCGAGGACTGGTCGGAGCTGGTGAGGCGCATTTGTCGGCATCGCGGGCGGCGTAGTATCTTCGCGAATCAGCATCCGGCCGAGATCGGTGCAGTGTGCGAGCAAGTTCGCCAGTTGCGGCCGTGCGTGATCGTGGAGATCGGCACGTCGCAAGGCGGGACGCTGTACTTGTGGTCGCGAGTCGTGCAGCCAGGCGGCTTGGTGATCTCGATCGACAAGCCCGGCGAACCGGGGAGCGTGCGGCCGGTGATGCGCGCGGTCTATCGGACCTTCGGTCGAGAGCGCGGCGCCCGGGTCATCACGCTCGATCGCGATTCACATTCGCCGCAGACGCATGTTGAACTGGAACGACTGCTCGCGGGCCGACCGATTGACTTTCTGTTCATCGACGGCGATCACAGCTACGCTGGCGTGAAGGCCGATTTCCACGCCTATCGCCGGCTCGTCGCTCCACACGGCCTGATCGCGATGCACGATGTCGCTCACAGCGCCTCGCACTCGACGATCCAAGTGCCGCGGTTCTGGAATGAACTCGCTTCCGAGCCGCTCGACCGCACGGTTGTTGTGGCCGAGCCGAATTGCAGCCCAGGCATCGGACTGGTCCGACAATCGGCAGAGCTATTCTTGAGGCGAGTTCCGATCCGAGGGTGAGGTTTTTCCCTTCAACAGGTATTGAACGAACGCAATTAACCCCGCGAACTTGTAGTTTGGATCAACGTAGTTTTCGATCACGTAAAACATGAAATAATAAAGTCGAGCAAAGCACCAAACCGCCACGAACAGCAGGAACGCCACCTTCACGGATGGGTGCTCGGCCAATAGCAAACCTGTCGCGAGCACGCCACCGATCAAAAACAGCAAGCCTTTGAGGTAAATCAGTCGTGGGCTTTTGAGATCAGTCACGGTCATCACATCAAACCGACGATCGGCTCGCCGCAATACAGTTCGTGCGGGCGGCCGTCGAAGTCCTCCCACATCGCGTGGCGCGGGATGCCCAGCGTGTCGTAGATCGTGGCGGCGACGTTTTGGGGAGTCTGCTTGTCGGCGATCGGATACGCGGCCAGCTTGTCGGTCGCGCCGATCACCGTGCCGCCACGCACGCCGGCTCCGGCGAAGATGGCCGTGTTCGCCGGACCCCAATGGTCTCGTCCGGCGTCTTTGTTGATCTTCGGCGTGCGACCGAACTCGCCCATCACGATCACCAGCGTCGTCTCCAACAAGCCGCTCTCCGCGAGGTCGTCCAGCAATGCCGAGAGGGACTGGTCGAAGTACGGCAGCAGGTTTCGTTTCAAGTTGATGAAATTGCGGCGGTGCGTGTCCCAAGAACTGTTCTTGCCGAGGTTGACTTGAACCAAGTTGACGCCGGCCTCGATCAACCGCCGAGCCATCAACAGCGACAAACCGAACTTGTTCTTGCCGTAGCGCGCCAGCATGGCGGGGTCGGCGTGTTCAACATCGAACGCCTGCCGCGTCTTCGGGTCGGCGAGTACCGACAGCGCCTGCAAGCGGTGCTGATCGAGTCGCGCGGCGTCGGCCGTCCGTTCCAATTGCCGCTGTTGCCGTTCGATCTCGTCGAGCAATCCGACGCGGTCGTTCAGCCGTAGCGATCCACCTTCCGGCAGCGTGAGCATCGGCGTGTCGAAGATCGTTGATGAAGCATGCTCGAACGAATCGTCGTCGTGGCGAAAACAATCCGGGCATGCTCCGTTGCCGAGCGGGCACTGAGCGGCGATGTCCACATGCCACGCTTCATACTTCGGTCCCAGTTTGCCGGCGTATTGTCCGGGCCGCACCTTATTCGCCTCGTTCACGCTCGGCTGCGGCAACACGACGGCCGGCGGCAAGTTGTTTCGCCCGCGAGTCGCATACGTCACCTGCGACAACAGCGACGGCCATTCGTTGGCACTGGGAACTCGCGCCACGCTGAACCCCGCCGGGAAATCCAAACGCCCGGTCAACAGCATGTGACACGCCTCTTCGTGGCCGCTGCTGTCGGTTCCGATGGATCGCACAAGTGCGTATCGTTGGGTCTGCCGAGCCAGCTTCGGTAGATGCTCACACACGAAGAGACCGGGGGTCTGTGTGTCGATCGGCTGAAACTCGCCACGCACCGCGTCCGGCGCGTCCGGCTTCATGTCGAAGCTGTCCTGATGCGATAAGCCGCCCGTGAGGAACACGAACAACACCGACTTCGCCGGCCTGACCAATTGCGGAGACGCCATAGTCCGCAACGCCGTCATCTCCGTGAGCCCGAGCCCCAAGAGTCCGATCGAGCCCGCCTGAAGAGCACTCCGCCTGGTGAATACCGGATGCGAAACGCTGGCCGGATTTGATCGAGTCATGACAGATTCCTCGAATCTCGGAGGGAAGGATCGGGCGGAATGTCGGCGGAGAAACGGTCAAAAATTAGTGTAACAATCGAAGGCAAGCCACCCCACCCCGCTCGCCGGGGTGGCTCGCGGGACTTTGCACTACTGGGGCGAACAATGGATTCGAGTCGTGCGAAATCCCGCGAGCCACTGGGGCGAGCCCACTGGGGTTTGATATCACCTTATCCGTTCGTGACGTTCTCATCCAAGTTCAAGATCGTGTTGGCCACCATTGTCCACGCAGCGAGGTCGGCTGGGGCGAGTTGTTCGTTGCGGGGCGATTCGCCGACGGCGAGCAGTTTCAGCGCGGACGGTTCATCGCCGCGGAAGCGGGCGAGTTGTTGGTCGTGGATGCGGCGCAGCACGGCCAACTCGCGCGGAGTCGGCGGACGCGACGTGGCTAAGCGGAACGCAAACGTGATGCGCGACTCCGTAGTCGCGCCGCCTTCGAGCATGATTCGTTCGGCCAGTTTGCGCGAGGCCTCGACATAGGTCGGATCGTTCATCAGCACGAGCGCCTGCAACGGCGTGTTGGTGCGAGCGCGGCGGACGGTACAGGTCTCGCGGTCGGGAGCATCGAACGTGGCTAGTTGCGGCGGCGGGCAAGTGCGCTTCCAAAACGTGTACATCGTGCGGCGATACAGGTCGGCTCCGTGGCTTTGCGTGTATTCCTGCGCCGTCCAATTCTTGCCGTCGGCGCGAGCCATCAACTCCTCCCACAAGCCCGATGGTTGATACGGCGAGACGCTCGGCCCGCCGATCTTGTGCTGCATCAGTCCGCTGACTGACAACGCCAAATCCCGAATGAACTCGGCCGGCAACCGATGCCTCGGCCCGCGCGCGATCAAGCGATTCTCTGGGTCTTTGGCCAAGAGCGCGGGTGACACGCGACTGGCTTGCCGATACGCAGCGGATGTGACGATCAGACGTTGCAGTTGCTTGATGTCCCAGGGGGCCGCGGGAGGGGGAGATGGGGAGAGAGGGAGATGGGGAGACGACGCAATTGCTCCGCTCCCCCTCTCCCCGTCGCCCCCTCTCCCGATCAAGAATTCCGCCGCCAGCCAATCGAGCAGCTCCGGGTGCGATGGCAACTCGCCTTGCGAGCCGAAATCCTCCGACGTGCGCACGAGGCCGGTGCCGAAGTACATCTGCCAGTAGCGATTGACGATCACTCGCGACGTCAGCGGATGCGACGGATGCACCAGCCACTGCGCGAGGCCCAACCGATTGCGCGGAGCCTCTTCCGGCAATCGCGGCAAGACAGCCGGGGTGTCAGCAGTCACCTTGTCGCCAAGTTTGTCGTACTGTCCACGGATCAGCATGAACGTGTCGCGCGGCTTGTTCATGTCGCGCATGACCATCGCCGACGGGACGAGTTGTTCGAGTTCTGATTGCTGCTTTTTTAAGCGGTCGATGTCCGCGCGCAAAGCTTTAGCATCGTCGGCCGTTGCCTCTTTGGCTTTGGTTTCAAGCTGCAAGACATTCGCTTGCAGGTCGGCCAAATCTTTCTGCTGCGCTTCGGTTGGAAGCTTCAGTAGCGGCTCGGCGTTGCCTTTTTGTCCGTCGAGGCCGTTCTCCGGCACGTTATGGAAGAAGGCGTAGAGCTGATAAAACTCGCGTTGCGTGAGCGGGTCGTATTTGTGGTCGTGGCATTGCGTGCAAGCAATCGTCAAACCGAGCCACACGGTCGCCGTGGTGTTGACCCGGTCGACGATGTACGCCGTGTGATACTCCTGCGGGATCGCACCACCTTCGAAGTTGATCATATGGTTGCGATGGAATCCGCTGGCGAGCTTCAGTTCGCGCGCCGCCACCGGATCGGACGGCTCCGGCAGCAGATCGCCCGCAAGTTGCTGGATCGTGAACTGATCGAATGGCAGGTTGCGATTGAAGGCGTCGATGACCCACTTTCGCCAGCGCGTCATGTCGCGGCCGTTGTCGATGTGATAGCCGTTCGTGTCCGCGAACCGCGCGGCGTCAAGCCATTCCAACGCCATCCGCTCGCCGTAATGCGGCGACTGCAACAAACGGTCCACCAGCGTCTCGTATGCCTGCGGATCGGCGGCGTTCACAAAGGCATCGACCTCGGCAAGCGTCGGCGGCAGTCCAGTGAGGTCGAGCGTCACTCGGCGAATCAACGCCGAACGGTTAGCTTCGGGAGCTGGCTTCAGTCCTTCAGCCTCCAGCCGAGCGAGGAGGAAGTGATCAATCGGCGTCTTCGGCCACGTCTTGTCTTTGACGCTCGGCAGCGCCGGGCGTTGAACGGTGCGAAACGACCAGTGCTGTTGAAACTCGGCCCCTTGTTCGACCCAGCGTTTGAGGATGTCTGTTTGGGCGTCGCTGAGCGGCTTCATCTCTGACGCCGGCGGCATTCGCTCGTCAGGATCGGTCGAGAGAATGCGCTTGACGAGTTCACTCTCGCCCGGCTTACCGGGGACGATTGCGCGCTGACCCGACTCGGCCGGCTGCCTCGATGAGTCCTGCTGATCCAGCCGCAACCCTGCCTTGCGTTCGTTTGCGTCCGGACCGTGACACTTCCAACAATAATTCGACAAGATCGGCCGCACGTCACGGTCGAAGGAAACTTTTGACATCGGCTCCGCGTGAGATGCCGTCGACCAGAGCAGGCAGGCACTGAACGCCACCCAACACGAATTCAATGGCTTGAACGAATCCGCCATATAAGACCTCTTCTCATTGGTGCCACCCAAGTTTGCTGGGATGAGGGAAGATGAGTGCCGATCAGTGTTCCGCACAGCCCGTTTTCGTCTTATGAACGCTTCCCGTAAGTTCCGAGTTTGATTGAACTGCATCCGTCATTACTCCGAAGACGGCTGCTTGAAAAACCTTTTTTTAGATTTTCGGAACAAGAAGTCTTCATACCAGGAGTTGCGTCACATAGCCCAGGGTTGCTCGCGCAGCGAGCTACCCTGGGGAGATGACGCCAATTGAAATCTACCCTGAAAGGCAACGCCGTTAAGGATTCTCGAAAACCGCGTTCGCTCGCCATTTTTGACTGCGGAGCGGTCGTAGCAATTAGCCGGTGGTTCGCCGAAGGCGCACCACCGGAACGCGGTTGACAAGGCATTTTGCATCCCGGAGGGATGCCAGCACCTGACTCGCTGGCATCCCTCCGGGATGCAACACATCCATTCACTT
>CAYSHJ010001166.1:0-12113 GCA_964430385.1 uncultured Planctomycetaceae bacterium | reverse complement strand
ACGCTGGCACTCAAGGCGAATCCGAACGTGTTTGAAGTGCTGTACTCACCGCTCGTCGAACATGCGACGCTGCTCGGCCGCGAGTTGATCGCGATGCGCGAAAGTTTTCTGTCGCGCGTGGCGTATCAGACTTTCAACGGTTATGTGCTGTCGCAGTTCAAGAAACTGCAAGCCGACCTACGAAACCACGGAGCGGTGAAGTGGAAGCATGTCATGCATCTGATCCGACTGTTGCTCTCCGGTATCTGCACGCTGCGTCACGGCTATGTCCCGGTTCGAGTCGAAGAGCATCGCGAGCAGCTCTTGGCAATTAGGCGAGGTGAAGTCGCGTGGCCCGAAGTCGAGGCGTGGCGGCTGAGCCTGCATCGCGAATTCGATCAAGCCCTGTCGGAAACCGCGCTACCAGAGAGGCCGGACTATGAACGTGCCAACGCCTTCCTGGTCAAAGCTCGGTGGTTGGCGCTTGCTGAGGAATTGCCATGACGGAGTTCATTCTCGACCCGCGAGTAGCTCAACAGACGGCCGAGCATCGGTATCCATTACTCTTCGCGACAATCAGCGGAGCGCATTTGTATGGCTTTCCGTCGCCGGATTCCGACTACGACATCCGAGGTGCACATGTCTTGCCTGTGAATGATGTGCTCGGTCTGTGGCCGGAGATCAATGACACCGTGCAAGTCGAAGGCATTCGCGACGGATTGGAGATCGATCTCGTCACTCATGATATTCGCAAATTCTGCGGATTGATGCTGAAGAAAAACGGCTACGTGATGGAGCAACTCTTTTCGCCGCTGATTGTCCGAACATCACCGGAGCACGACGAACTCAAGGCGATCGCGAAGCAGTGCCTGACGCGGCATCATGTGCATCACTACCTCGGTTTCGTGAATACGCAGTGGCGACTGTTCGAAAAGGAACGTCCGCGACGGGTGAAACCGCTGCTTTACGTCTATCGAGTTCTGCTCACTGGAATTCACTTGATGCGTACCGGCGAAGTCGAAGCCAATTTGGTAAAGCTGAACGAAGAATTTCGGCTGTCGTATATTCCTGGCCTTGTTGCGCGAAAGCTGGCCGGACCAGAAGAATCCGCCCTTCCAGAGGCAGATGTCGCGTTTCATGAGTCGGAACGCCAACGCCTCGAAACTCTGATGAAAGACGCCAGCACCGTCAGTCACTTGCCAGACGCGCCGGAAGGGGCCACGGCCTTGAACGATCTACTGGTCCGGTGCAGACTACGGAACGAAGCGTGACGATCGAAGCGTGACGATCTCGGAGATGCGGTCCACTTGGCCTGTGCGACGTGGTATCGTGTGCCATACTTGTTGACCTGGAACTGCAAGCACCTCGCCAATGCCAACAAGTTTGAGCACATTCAAATTCTGAATGCTCGCCGCCGCCTCGTGTCACCGATGATCGTGACGCCTGAGCAACTTTTGGAGATGGAAGCATGATTTCGATTCCCCTGATCGATGAGCTTCGAGCCACCCGTCGCCAGCTTGCGGAACAATGCGGCTGCGACGTGGACCAGTACGCCGCTATGTTGCAACAGGTTTCGCAGCGTCACCCCGGTCAATACATCCAGAAACCGTTGGATAGCGACGCTGGCCGTATCGCGACACCAGTGGTAGATCGTGAATTGATTTCAACACGCTGACGGCAATTGAGGTAGCTTTGCCATGAAACTGACAGCCAGTAATCTCGATCCGCATCCAGTCCCGCGTCGAGCTGTGTTGCAGGCGGGGACGCTTGGTTTGTTGGGGTTGTCGATGGCGGATGTGGCAACGTGGCGTGCTCAGGCGGCCGAGGCCGGCGCGAGCACCGCTCGGCATCGGGCGGTCATTTACCTCTTTCTGACCGGCGGGCTTTCGCAGCACGATTCGTTCGACATGAAGCCGGAAGGGCCAGCCGATTTCAAAGGGGAGTTCAATCCGATCGCGACGCGGACGCCCGGGATTCAGATTTGCGAGCACTTGCCGTTGCTCGCTCAGCGGAGTGAGCGGTGGTCGTTGGTGCGATCGTTGACGCACAACAACAATGGCCATGATGCGGCCACGTACCTGATGCTGACCGGCAAGTCGGCCGTGCCGCCGACGTATAAGTCAATGACGCCGCAGTCGGTCGATTTGCCCTGCATCGCCGCGATCGCGGGAGCGACCTCGGTGCGACGCAATCATCTGCCGCCGAGCGTCGTGTTGCCGGAGAAGCTCGTGCATTCGAATTCGGGAACGTTCTCCGGGCAGTTCGCGGGGATGCTCGGCCACCGGCACGAGCCGTGGTTTATCGAAGCGACCGACAAGCCGCATGCGTACCATTCCTACTCCGGCGCGTTTCCCAAATACCTCTTCGATCTGCACAAGGGGCAGCCGGCTGACAAGCTCGATTGGCGATTCGAAGTGCCGAATCTCACGCTGCCCGAAGGCGTGCTCGCGCCGCGATTCCGCGAACGCCGCGACATCCTCAGCCTGATCGAGCAGCAGCAGCGGCATCTCGAAGACCAGGCGACTGTCGGAGGTTATGACCGCATCCGTCAATCGGTCATCTCGCTGATGGCCGACCCTAAAGTGCGCGACGCATTCGACGTTCGCAAAGCCGATCCGAAAATTCTCGAACGCTATGGCGACAATTCGTTCGGCTGGTCGCTGCTGATGGCTCGGCGGCTGATCGAGGCCGGCGTCAACCTGGTGCAGGTCAATCTCGGGAACTTTGGGAGCTGGGACTTACACGGCAACAACTTTCCGATGCTCAAAAATTTTCTGTTCCCACCGACTGACCTCGCCGTGTCGGCCTTGCTGGACGACTTGCAAGAGAGCGGAATGCTCGACGACACACTGGTCGTGATGGCGGGCGAGTTCGGTCGCACGCCGCGCATTAGTCACATCGCTCCGGAAATCTACAAGACCTCCGGCCGAGACCATTGGGGCGCCGTCCAGACCGTATGGTTCGCCGGCGGCGGCATCCGCGGCGGCACGGTCATCGGAGCCTCGGACAAGAGCGGAGCCTATCCCAGTACCGATCGGCAAACGCCGGAGAACTTCGCCGCCACAATCTATCACGCTCTGGGCATCCCGTCGGACGCCGTCTGGCCCGATGCCACCGGCCGACCATATCACGTCCACGAAGCCAAACCGATCGAGCCCCTGTTTGCATAACCCGGATCATCGGTCCATTGGGAAGACGTAGCGGGTGGGCGATTCTGACCGCTGACTCTTTGAGCCGATCCCCAAGCCGATAAGGCTTGGGGATTTCTTCAGTATCCGTGCGGAGGTTCATCAGTATTTCTACGTAAAAAAGACCTCTGAATCCGAACCGATTGGAATCTGGGCAACCCGCGCGGTCAGGGAATTCGGAGTTGCCGATGGCCACGGGATACTTCCAATCGGCCTTGGAGACTGATGCCGACTGCCGCTCGGCCCAAATCAATCTTCAGACGATTGGGGAACCGAAGAGATCGACACCGGCGTCGGCAGCGAACGGTGAAAATGGTGAGGTACGCACTCGCATTGCCGTGCTGAGTCTTTTGTTTAACTGGCCGTCCACCGGTGGCGGCATCATTCACACGGTCGAACTTGTGCGGTTTCTACGCAAGGCGGGCTACGACGTTCGGCATCTGTACGCGGTTTTTTCGGGCTGGGAGATGGGGCGGGTGACGGAGGAATTGCCCGGTGACCATCGGCCGCTGATTTTCGATGAAGCGTCCTGGAATGCGGATGGGATTCGGCGACGGTTTCGGGAAGCGTTGGACGAGTATCGTCCCGATTGGGTCGTCATCACCGACAGTTGGAACAGTAAGCCGCTGCTCGCCGAATCTGCACAGGGTTATCGGTACGTGCTCCGTCTGGCGGCTCAGGAACTGCTTTGTCCGCTCAATAACGTGCGGTTGTTGATGGACGTGCAGGGCAATTCTGCGCCTGCCCACGCCATCAATTGGCGACTCCGGAGGTATGTCGGGCTTGTGTGCAGACGCACGCACGCTGTTCCGGTGGATTGCATCGGGCGGAGCGGGCACTCGTGGGCTTTGGCGGGGCTGACTATGACAAGTCATTGCGTCGCGCGGTTGGCGAAGCGGAGGCGGTGTTGGTGGTGAATCCGCTGATCGCCGAAATGGTCAAACCGTATGCCAAGCGAGTGGAAGTGGTGACGAGCGGCTTCGATGCGGCTCGGTTCCCGTGGCCGGAAGCGACACTAACCCGAAGCGTTAGCGAGGGGCCGAGGCGAAAAAGCCTGTTCTTCGCCGGACTCGTGGAAGAGCCGATGAAGGGATTCGCCGTGCTCCAGGAGGCGTGCCAACGGCTATGGTCGGCTGGCTGGGATTTCGAGGTTGTCGCCACCGGCGAGCCGACGAATCATCACGATGCACGGACTCGGTTCATCGGTTGGTTGTCGCAGGAAGACTTGCCGAGTGCCATGCGACGAAGCGACATCGTCGTGTGCCCCACATTGGCCGAAGAGGCTCTGGGACGCACGGCCGTGGAGGCAAGAGGACGCCAGTTGAACTTTTTTTGGACGGACTTCGGGGCTGGAACACTGGCATACGCCGGCATTGTCCCGGTGAAAACAGCGACTTATGAGGATGTTACGTTCACCAACAGGGACGCGACATTCCATGCCGACGACGATTGTCGTCTATTGGGAACGGGAATGGATGGCTTTGAACTTGTCGTCGGATTTGCATTTGGATTCGAGGCAAATAGACGTCATTCACAGGGGGGCGGTCAGTCTTCGTCAGCTTTGTGACAAAGAGAAATGAGTCTTAACATTTTCAGTGGTCAATTTTCTTTATTTTCTATGGCGGCGAGAGGGCAATCGTGTTTGGCTGTCGCATGCCTTCTCGGAAGAACAGGGCATGATATCGCTCAAGTTGCTTCAAGCGGTCGGCCACTCGGCGGGATTGGTCAGAGGTAGTGATGTTCTTGGAAAGGACATTGGCGTCCTGCTCGGTCATTCGCAGGAGTAAGTAGCTCGCGATTTGCGAATAGAGACCTAGATCAAAATCCCTCGCGGACTGGGACGCCAGGATCAGCGAGAGGCCGAACTTGCGGCATTCGGCGGCTAGCCGTGGTAGGAGGCGGAGGCGGCTGGCGCGGTGAGCTTCATCAAAGACGACGGCGTGTGTGATTCGACCTTGAACGCCGCGCCGGAACATCTCCTTGTAGATGTTGTAAAGTGCGAGCATCGCTACGGCGCGTTGCACGCCGTCGTTTTGGGTCGCATGAATTCGCAGAACGGAGGGCGAATTCGAGGCCAGCAGGCTTCGAACCGCACCGCTGGTTTCGAAGACGCCGTAGTCATTCAGTTCATTGAGCCGGACGAGCACGTTTTGATTGCCTTTGGCATCCTGCTGGAGCAATTCGTAAAAGGCGCGGAACTCCGGAATCTCGCGTGGGCTTTCGGACTCCTTGCCCCAGCCAAGCCGGTCGTAAGACTCTTTGATCTTGCTACGGATTCGTTCGAGTTGCACGTCGCCTAAATCGGGGAACATCGCGGCGAAGATGTCTCGCAGCATCCCCGCATTGTCGATGTGGGCGTGTGGGGTCGGATCATCAACGTGCATGGGATTGAACCCAAGTTGCCGGTGATCCAGAAGCTGGACTTGTCCCAATTTCTGCTCAAGCCGCTCGTCAATGTCGGGGTGGTACGAGAATACGATCGGCGTGATCGCCTGCGCGACCAGTTGTTGGCAAATGTTGAGCAGCGCCTCTGTCTTCCCCATGCCGGGCAAGCCGACAATCATGAGATGCGGGTTCGCTCGACTCGTCACTTGCCAAGCCACTTCCGATTCGCTGAATTTGTCGGTGCCCAGAACGATCTGCGCGACTTCTGCGGAACCTTGTCGCTCCGCCGATTGTTGGGATTTCGGCAGCGAGTGTAGCCCGCTCTCGCCGAGAGCGGGAATCGGCTCTCGGCGAGAGCCGGCTACAGTTTCCACCGCACCCTCAGCAAGAGGCGATGTCCCTTGAGCCTCCTCCGCCGTTGCCGCTTCGATTTCACGATCAGCACTCGCAGTATCAGAAGATGTGCTCGCCGCCACGGCGGCTTGATCTGCGATCTGTGTTGCTGAGCTTGGCCCAGATGGTTCGTCGGGCGAAGGTGTCTCATCCTGCGCGGGCGGTTCCCAATCGTCATCGTCACGTTTTGGTTGTTCGTAACCCGCTACCAAGTCTGGCAACTGCGACGGCCCGAACAGATAGATTGCGGTTCCGGATGCAGTGTTCGTCAGCAACTCTGGCTCGGCGCGGGACAACTCCGGACAAAAAACAAAACCGCATGTGGGAGCGTTCGGCTCGCCAAACTTGTAGTCGAGGCCGTCGCGCATCAACCGGTCAATTTGATCGCGGAGTTTTTGGTATTGGTCAGCGGCCAATGAATGGCGATTGGCCTTCTCAAGATAGAACTGCATCGCGCGGACCAACCGACTGCGACGTACTGCTCCCGTGATTTCAGCCACATCAGCGCTGAAGTACCAATCGAACCACTGCTGCCGGTGAATTTCAGATTGCTCCGAAATGCGGTCGAGAAGTTGGGGTTCGCGTGCTGCTCGCAGATTGCGGCGGTACTTGACCTCGATGAACACGAACTCCAACCCGCTTCGACCTCGGAGCGTCACATAGATCAAGTCCGACCTCACTGCCGACGTGGAAGTCTCGTCATTCGCATCCGGGACTTTGGGTTTCGGTGCGAGATCGAGCACATCATCGACAGGAATAAAAAAGCCTTGGTTCAGTGGCGTCCAAACTTTGTCAGCGTTTTGCGCCGCTTTACAACTCGCTTGGAGCAGTGCGAGTGCGATCAATTCACTGGAACGACTGCCCAAACTGGTGAGACGCATGGCCAGACGGCCGCTCAGCGCTTTGAGTTGGTTGACCAGGAACTCGCAGTTCTTGTGGCTGGAACTGATCCGCATTCCGAAAACTAGCCGCGCGGCGCTAGCCCCGGTTCATGCCGTGTAACCGGGGCTAGCGCCGCGCGGCTAATTTCTGTGAACCGCATGAGTCCCATCGACGCCAGCATCTCATCGAGTAGCGCTCGCACCTCGTCGGTCTTTGTCGTCGAAGTAATCATTTGCAGGCTGCCGAGATCATTCCGTTCTGGCACGCAGTCGATGACGTAGGCGTCATAGATCGCTTGCTCTTCTCTTGGCGAGTCGAAGAACTCGACGCCCGCATTGCGGTCAACCGTGACGACCCAATCGGCGCGATGGTGAATCGTCCGCAAGTCCTCTTGCTGGTCGGGCGACAGACGAGTTGGCAACACCGGCAAGTCACAAGCCGGACGCCCGGCCTGACGCACGACCGTCTGGAGGATCGCACGACTGAGTTTGCTCAGCCGATCGGTCAGTCCGCTGTGGTTGATTGCGGCACAAGTCTTCATCCAGCGAAACGTCCGGAGTATCGAAAATCGCTCGTTGCTTGCCATGCGTTTCCGGCATGCCGATGATCGCGGCCACGCTGGGAGAGACAACATTGAGTTACCAATGTGAAAAATGCGGTCGGCTTTGGGACGATCGGTTGGCTGCCGAGCATGAGTGGGTTTGCTCGCGCCAATGTGGCGGGACATTGCAACCGGTCGCTGCGACGATGCCCGCTCAGGTCGTTCCGTTCGTCTGCGACACTTCGCGTCTGCCGTATCCGATCGCGATCACTGCTCAGCGGTTGATCGAGTCGATGGAATCGTCCAGCCATGTGCTGCTGAGGCTGCACCACCTGAAGGACTGCTTTGAAGCGACGATTAAATTCCTCGGCGGTGTCTTGTTGGCCGACTACTTCCGTAGTCCGGCAGCGAATCGAGAACGGAATACATTGCTGCTCGAAAAGCTGGGCCGGCCGTCGCTTGGTGCTTGGCGCGCGGTTGTTGATGACGTGAGCCGATGGCTGATTCAAGCGAACATCGAAGGAACCGTGGGTCGTGGCGTGGCGACAATCTTCGTCCAGCCGCCCGCGAAAATGGGAGGCAAGCCAAAACTGGCACAACTCATGAAGGACTGCGAAGAGTTCGTGACTTATCGCAACGAGTCTTCATTGGGCCACGGAAGTTCGCGTTCCGACGCGGCTTGGGAAAAGGATCTGCAAGACTGGTTGCCGATGTTGCGTGAGTTGCTTAATGGCGTCGAGAGGCTGGCTGACTGGCGCTTGTGTCTCGTGACGAGTAGCGATTGCTGCTCTGTTTGGATGGGCACAGAGCGAGGAGCGGTCACCGAGGCGGACGCATTTGCGGAGGACTTGTGCGGCCACTTTGTGCTTCGCCGCTCGGCGGAAGTCGAAGCGACGGGCACGCGGCCGGAAGTCACCGACCTGTTCCCGTTCCTGTGCTACCTGCCTGATCGCGAACAGCAGCACCGGCTACACTTTTACGAATCGATCCGCAATTACCGGGAGGTCCGCAAGGAAGTTGACGTTCTCGAATACGACAACGGCTTTCGGTGTGTGAGTGCCGTTCCGATCGCTGGCTTGGAGCGGTTATTTACGGCGGAACTGTTGGCCAAGGCGGCCAAGCGACAACAAGGGCGAATGGAGATCATCGAAGGCCGAGTCGCCGGATTCGGAGAACTGATCGTCGAGCACGCCAATATTGTTGGCCGAAAGTTTGTCATCGACGCGGTCAAGCAATTCATCGACGAGCATGATCGGGGCTTGCTGGTCATCGAAGCCGAGCCAGGCAAGGGCAAGACCGCGTTGATGTGCCATCTCATCGACGAGGTCTTCGGCCAGTACTCGCCTCAGCCGATTCGTTTCTTCTATCGACGTACCGCTGGCATCACCGATCCGGATGTCAGCGTGCGCACGATTTACGACGACCTGCTGAAATCGCACGCGCTGTCCGAGAGCCACGACGACAAGAAGAAATCGTCGCCGGAAGAGATGATGAAGAAGTTGACCGACCTTCTGAGTGGCACGATCGCTCCGAAGCTCTCTCCCAGCCGGCCGCAGTTGATTCTGATTGATGCGTTGGATGAGGCCGAGAAGACCTCGTCCGGCAAGGACGCCTTCCAGCGAATTCCGGAATCCCTGCCGCAGGGTGTGTATGTGATCGTCACGACGCGACACATTCAGCGCCGCACTCGGTTGTCGCGCCGGAGCCATGTGGATTGGTACGACCTCGATAGCCCGGACCTCTTGCAGAACAATCTGCGCGACGGGGCGGAGTTCGTGCGGCGTGAATTGAAGGACTGTCGCGTCCCCAACGAGACCGTGAAGGAAATCGCCCGCATCGGCGCGGGTAATTTTCTGGCGCTCAAGTTGTTGGTGAATCACGTTCGCGGGTCGGGCGATCCCGGCAGCGTTGATGATTTACTCCGACGCATTGCTACCGTGCCAGCCAACGAACATCTCCGCTTGATCTACGAAGAGTTTTGGGAGCGTCTCACCGGACGCTTGGAGCTTCACGAAATCCAAATCCTTTGCGATGTGGCCGGACTGTTGGTGACCGCGCGCTGGCCGTTGTCGGCGGAGATGATCTGTGAATGCCTGCGATTGAGTTCCGCCGTCTGGGACTTCGCATTGCGGCACCTTCGCGAGTATCTGACCGTCATCCCCGTGGAAGAGGACGGTGAGCAGGAAACGTTCTATCGCATCTATCACGAATCGTTCGCCGAATTCTTGCGCGCAAAGTTGTCGCCAGACATCGAACGCTTGGAACGCTACCTCGCTGACAACTGCCGCCATTGGAACGAGCACGCTCCTGGGCGCGGCCGTTTGTATTCGCTGCGCTTCGGCCCAGAGCATCTCTTGCGAGGCGCCGAGCGCGATCCGCGATGCTGGAATCCCCTGGAGGAATTGCTCACGGACATTTTCTTCTTGGAAGCCAAGGCACAAGCCGGTTTCGTGTTCGAGTTAGCCGACGACCTATCAGTCGCGTGGCAAACGATGCCGCCAGATCGCCCGAAGCGGACCCTCTTGAGACTACTCGACGAGGCCATCCTGCGAGAGATTCACTTCATCGCCGAACACGCAAATGACTACCGCCAAGCGTTGTTTCAATGTGTGTGGAATGCGGGATGGTGGTGTGGCAATGAGCAAGCCATACCCTATTACCTTTACAGCAACGGTCAGCAAAGACTGCCACCGGGGCACTCGGAGATTGGAACCGCGTTGTTCGAACTATTCGAACGCTGGCGCACAGAAAAAGAGTCAGTCGAGCCTAGTTTCCATTGGCTTTGGTCATGCCGCCCGCCCGCAGTGCATCTCGGCGGAGGAGAAAAGGCGACAATCTCCGCACGTTACGGTGGAGGTAAATGGGTCGCTTGTCCGGGAGACGGAAAGCTGATCGTCGGTGGCGGCGATTCTTCCTTGAGGGCTTGGAATGCCGACACCTTAGTTGAAATCGCGCGGATGCCTGAATGGGACGGTCAAGATTTCCCGTTTCAAGCTGCTGCGGTTTCTCCCGACGGCCAAACCATCATCGCAGCCTACGGCGAGATTATTCATCCTAAGCGAAAAACTGCCCCTCGAAAGAGTCGTCCGATGTTGGCAATGTGGGACATCAGAAGCGGCGATGTTCGGGTCATCACGCATCGGCACAAGCACGTCATTTCTGACATTGCGTTTTCGCCTGATGGATCGCGATTTGCGACTGAGTCATGGGACACGACCATTCGGATTTGGGACGTCAAGACTCTTGAAGAGGTGCTCGTTCTCGATGGATGTGAAGACCGAGTTGACTCGCTGTGTTTCTCCGCCGATGGCAGACGAATTGTCGCCGGGGCAGACGCGATTCGAACTTGGGACACGAGCAGCGGGCGCGAAATCAGGGTATTCCGGAATGTGGGTGTCGCGGCCGATGACGGTGAGACAGGAGAATGTCGAGTCTGCTTTTCGCCTGACGGAAAGCGTATCGCAACCAACATGGGAGGGATCACAGTCTTGATTCTCGATGGCGAAACAGGCGACGAATTGGCACGAACCGACACCGATGATTTTGTGGGATCCGTGTGTTTTTCTCCGGATGGCAAGCAAATCTTGAGTTGTTCAGCAGGCAGCCAGCTGATCCTCATATCAAATGCCATTACTGGCGAGACGATCCGCGAAATCTGGCATCAGGAAGTCATTTCTGTCTGTTATTCGCCCGATGGCCAACGGATTCTGCGCGGTTCGAGCGATGGAATTCGGATCTGGGATGCCGAGATTGAAGTGAACGAGCCATTTCTATTCGGTGGCAATCTTGATGGCGATTGCAAGATCCTGTTTCTCGAAGGCGGCAAGAAGCTCTGGAGTGATTCGGATGGAATTTGGGCGATCAGGGATGGTCAGAATGGGATTGTGATTGACGACTCTGTAATTGGAGGCAATCGTTTCTATGCAGTGAATGGCAAACGATACCTTGAATTTGTGAACTACGTTGATCCAAAGCGGATTCAAGTCTCCGACACATCTACCGGTGACGTCGTCTTGGCGATTGGGCGGCAGAGCAGTTACTACTCGGCCTACTGGGCGGAACTTTCCCCAGACGGCGAGAAACTTGCATTGATCGCCGTCATGCACGGAAGAAACCACGTTGTCAGTGTCTTCGACGTCTCGCGCGGTCAGGAATTAGCGAGCTTGAAGGGCCATGACGCCGAGATCCATCACCTTTGCTTTTCCGCCGATGGAACACAAATCGCAACGGCTTCCGAAGACCACACCTTACGAATTTGGGATGCCATCAGCGGCGATTTGCTCACGCTGATAGACCACGCGATGCCCGTTCGCGCGGTTTGGTTCTCTCCCGAAGGAACTCAGATTGTCAGCGACGATCAAGAGGGCCGCTTGCGAGTATTCGACTCAGCCGCGGGGACTGAGCAATTCGTTCTCGACGATCAGGAAGAGGAAGTCAGCGAGCTTTGCTTCTCACCCGACGGCAACAGAATCGTGGCATCCGACTCGGCGCAGATTCTTATTTGGGATGCAAAGACCGGAGCCCTGCTCAAAGTGATTCCGGGTCGTGGCGACATCCATGCCATTGCGGCCGATTTCGAAGACAAGTCGTTCCGATTGCTGGAGCGCGATGGCGAGACAATCGTCGAAACCGCGTCAGGCCAGATCGTGGCCCGATATCCGGGTGAGTTGACCCATATCACCACCCACCCCGACGGCCGCACATGGGCCGGAGCCATTTCCAACTATCTGGCGTTGATCCACCTC
>CAYSHJ010001165.1:0-5978 GCA_964430385.1 uncultured Planctomycetaceae bacterium | reverse complement strand
GGGGTCGAACCATGCCGGGTCGTCAAGGAACTATTGGCATAGTTCGACTCGGCGGTCACGGATCGTGCTTGTTAAAAGTCATCCCTGGTGACCGTTTCTCGGCCAGCCATCGTGTCATATTCGGAAAACGCTTTGGACGACTTGTACGCCAATTATGCGTGCCGCTTGAGCCGCTTAGCGGAGCGGCATCTCAGCCAGCGATTGGCCGGACGAGTGGCTGGCAGCGACGTCGTTCAGTCGGTGCTGCGGACGTTTTTTCGACGAGCCAACGCTGGCGAGTTCCAGATCGATCAAGAGTCGCGTTTGTGGCACTTGTTGGTCAGGATGACGCTTTGCAAAGTCGCCGAGCTGGGTCGCCGTCACACGGCGGAACGACGGGCTGTGAACCGCGAAACATCCGGAGAATCCACCGACGCCGCTCTGCTGGCCGCACTCGCGCGCGAGCCGGGGCCGGAAGAAATGACCGCCTTCGCCGATCAAGTCGAGTCGCTGTTGCAAGGATTGTCCGACTGGCACGCTCAAGTCTTGGAATTGCGTCTGGCCGGACTCTCGCCGACAGAAATCAGTTCACAAACCGGCCACTCGCGCCAGTCGGTCTATCGCGCCTTGTCGGACCTCCAATCCCGTCTGCCAGCATCCGAACTGCGGTGACTTGTCACCGCAAATCTGGAGTGCGGTGACTTGTCACCGCTTTCGCTCGTGGCGGAGCCACTTTCAATTTCCAGTTTCTCCCGCGAATTTTCCAAATTCCGCGGACACTTCGTCCCGCCAGCGCAATCTTTAATTCAGCGGCAAATGCAAAGCAGCTCCGCCGCCAACTAAACCTCAAACAAGCGAACCCCACTGGGCTTGCCCCGGTGGCTCGCGGGATTTTGCACTACTCGCAGTCACGCGAAACAAACGGCTCAGTAGTGCAGAATCCCCTAAACCACTGGGGCAAGCCCAGTGGGGTCGCTTGATTGAGGACGAGCCCGACGCGCAGCGAGAGACAGAGGCAGACTGCATCAGCATCTCCTCGGCTCATGAATAAAGCGGGGTTTCCTCGTCAGCTTGAGGTTTTCACGCGTGACCCACATGATGACCCAGCCCTTCACCCTCTCCACGATCGCAGTCTGCGACACGCGGATAGCCAGGAGCATTCCGATGCCCGAATGTCCGTCCGCCGATGTTTTATCCGCCTTCCTGCACGGCACGTTGAATGACCTTGAGACCGAGACCGTCGCATCGCATGTGCGGGAGTGCCTTGTCTGCGACGCGATGCTCAGCGACTCGAAAGCCGATCCGCTCGCACTCGCCGGTCAACCCTCGGCCGTCGCCGCCGATCGAGCGCTGGGAGCGGCAGGCGCTGGCCGAGCCGGAACACTTGGTGAATCCATCGCTCTGTTGGAAGCCGATGCGCATAAGCAACAGCGACTCGGCCCGTATGAACTGCTCGAAAAGCTCGGCCAGGGAGGCATGGGCGCTGTCTATAAGGCTCGGCATACGAAGCTGAATCGGATCGAAGCCATCAAGATTCTGCCGCCGCACTTGGCCAAAGACGCGAACGCGAAGAATCGCTTCGAGCGAGAAATCCAAGCCGTCGGAGCACTGAATCATCCGAACATCGTTCAAGCGCGACACGGCGACGAGGCCGCCGGGCAGTTGTATCTCGTGATGGAGTTCATCGATGGCCGCGACCTGGCCAGTCTCGTGAAGCAACACGTCCGCCTGCCGATCGCCGACGCCTGCGAGATCATTCGCCAAACCGCCCTCGGTCTGCAACACGCTTACGATCACGGCCTCGTCCACCGCGACATCAAGCCGAGCAATCTAATGCTCGTAGTTCCGCCTTTAGGCGGTTCCGCCGCGTCGTCGCCTTCCGATTCTCGGCCGCCTAAAGGCGGAACTACGAACATCAAAATCCTCGACCTCGGCCTCGCACGGCTGGACAGCACGACCGAGCAACTCGGCGAGCTGACCTCGACCGGGCAGATCATGGGGACGCTGGACTACATGGCTCCGGAGCAGGGTGGCGACGCGCATCAGGTCGATATCCGCGCCGACCTCTACAGCCTGGGAGCCACGCTGTACCACCTGCTGACAGGCCAGCCACCGTTCCCGTCTCCGAAATACAAAACCGCCGCACAGAAGCTGCAAGCTCTGACGTTCAACGAGCCTACTCCGATCCGCGAACTGCGTCCCGAAGTTCCCGAATCCCTCGCCGCAATCGTGCATCGTTTGCTGGCCAAGCAGCCCGACGCCCGTTTCGCCGTGCCGCACGAAGTCGCTTCTACGATCGCTCCGTTCACGGTTGGTCACAACCTCGCACAACTCGTAGCGACAAGCGGCCCGCTTGTCGCCGAGCCCGAACTTGCGAGCACATTCCAGCATTTGTCCGCATCCCAAGTGAGAACCGACGTCGGCCTCGTAGGTCAGCCTTTCCAGGCTGACCCGAACGTCGAGCGACTCTCCACGTCAAACGACCGTTCGAGTCAGGCTGGAAAGCCTGACCTACGTGCGCCGCGCCGAACTCGCGCCGCATTGGGCTGGGTCGGAGCGGCCGCACGGTTGACGAACTGGAACTGAAGCAGGGCGACAACAAGGTCACCGTCTACTCGGGCGAGTACCAAGTCGAACTCGACGGCACGTTCGACGGCCTGACGGTGAAGAATGGCCAGTTTACGCTGACGCGCGGGAAGGACCACCGCGTCGAGATTGTGAGAACCACTTCGCCGGCCAACGTTCCTCCGACCGGAGCAGGAGAACCGCTTGCTCGACGCGCGAACGAATTCCCGCGTAACAAGCTGCTCGATTCGCTCGACGATAAATCACAAGAAACTGTCAAGAAGCTGTCCTCGTCAAGTGACGAAGATGTCGATCGCACGGTAGCCGAAACGATTCTTGCTCACACCCAAGATGATCTTGCCTTGGGCTTGTTCCGTCCAAATGGCAAATCGATTCCGTGGGATCGTGCCTCCGGCCTTCCGACGCAAAAATTTCATCTGAAGTATATTGATCTTCGTCACGGCTATGCGGATTCGATTGATGACCTGATCGTGCGAGTCAAGGATCTCAAGCATTTGACCGGGCTCAACCTAGAATCCAGGGCGGTGACATCCAAAGGCTTGGCCCATTTGCCGACACTAAAACTGTCACATCTTGATCTTGGAAAGACTGGTGTGACTGACACCGAGATGGAATACGTGAAGGGAATCACGACATTGCAGGACCTTAGTCTCGATGGCACCAAAGTCACCGACCGGGGTATCGAGAAACTCGTTGGTCTTCCGCAGCTTAGAGGGATTCGTCTGGGTGGAACAAACGTCACCGATGACGCAGTCGCGAGCATTGCCAAAATCGAGACCTTGGTCAACGTAGTATTGGCTGACACTGATGTAACAGACGCATGCATGGCAAATCTGGCAAAGATGCCCAACCTCAGGAGCTTGGATCTTAGCGATACAGGAATCACTGTGAATGCATTGAAAACCCTTGCCGGTACCCGAATCGACTCCCTAAATGTTGGAAATACGGGCATTGGGGATGCAGGCGTTGGGAATCTTCAGGGCATGGAATCATTGGTTACACTCAACTTAGGAGGTACCCGAGTCACGGAGGCAGGATTGGCCCACCTCGCAACACTGGTCAACCTGAGAATACTTGCGATCGTCATCACCGACGCGGGACTGCCCCCCATCGCAAACCTCGTCCACGTTGAAGTATTGGCGATTCGCGGTGAGATCACAGATCAGGGCATACAGCAATTGAAATTGCTGAAAAAGCTCAACTCTCTCGACCTTGTGTACACTCGCGTGACCACGTCGGGTGCATCTGAACTCCAAAAGGAGATTCCACAATGTCGAATCGTCTTTCGCGGTGGCACGCTCGAACCCAAATCGCTTTAGGCGTAGTCGCAATCCGGGCGGTACTCGTAGTGAGCGTGGATCCATTGGAACAGGGGTCAGGCACTTCGGAATTCGGAATTGGCCGAGTTGAGCTTTGAACAGAAATACGGTCTGATTCGGCCAATTCCGAATTCCGAAGTGCCTGACCCCGGAGTTTGCACCATGCCTCGGCGGCCACGACTCAACATTGCGGATGGCGTTTATCACGTCACGCAACGTGGGCTGGAAAGGCGGAATATCGTGGCGGATGACCACGACCGAAAGGAATGGCTGCGATTGCTCGGCCGGCATGCCACGCAATGCGGATGGCGCGTTTTCGCGTACGCCCTGCTCGACAACCATTTTCACATCTTCTTGAGAACCCCACAGCCCAACTTGTCCACGGGAATGCATGCCTTCGAGTCGGGTTACGTCACTCTATTCAACAAGCGCCACGAGCGCACTGGCCCGCTGTTCCAAGGTCGCTTCGGTGCGGTGCTGGTGGAGTTCGAATCGCACGCGCGAGTGCTCAGCCGCTACGTCCACCTGAACCCGTTCGAGGCTGGATTGGCGAAGACTCCCGGCGAATACAAATGGTCCAGCTATCGCTACTACCTGGATCCGCGCGGTGCTCCGGTGTGGCTCGATTGGCAAACGCCGTTGGCCGAGATCTCTCAGCGCGAGTCTGCTGCTCGCGTTGCTTATCGCCGGTTCGTCGAAGCCAGTCTCGGCAGGCCGTTGACCAATCCGCTGAAGGATGCGGTTGACGGTTGGTTGCTCGGTTCGCCCGCGTTTGTCGAGCGATATCAAGCCAGGGGTCAGGCACTTCGGAATTCGGAATTGGCCGAAGGGAGCGATGAGGCAGAAGAAGACGTCGATCGGCCAATTCCGAATTTCGAAGTGCCTGACCCCGGAATGATCCAAACATGAATCCGTCTCCTCGAATACAACTGTTCGAATGCACCAAACGCAAAGTCGAACGCAAACTGCAACTGATCCGCAAGGTGTGGGCTGAACTTGATCCGCCGGACGGCAAACAGGTCGTGAGTTGCAATGGGTGACTCCCAGGCGACAAACTTCACGGGCAGAACCAATGTGAATTCAAGCCGATCGAAGACTCACATGCCCGCAACGTCCGAGTCACTCAATCCATCCGTGGCTCAAACCCTCATCGCCCGACTGCGCGACGTCGTTGGGAATGAGGGCTTGCTCTTTAATCCGGAAGAACTGCTCGTCTACGAGTGCGATGGGTTCACGGTCGAGAAGAAGGTGCCGGACGCCGTTGTCTTTCCGACTTCGACCGAGCAAGTCGTCGAAGTCGTGAAGCTGTGCAATGAACTCGACGTGCCGTTCGTGCCGCGCGGCGCGGGAACGAGTTTGGCTGGCGGGACGCTTCCCGTCGGCGGCGGGGTGATGATCACGCTCACGAAGATGAAACGAATTCTCGAAGTCAATCTGCGCGACCGTTACGCCGTCGTTGAGCCGGGGGTTGTGAATCTGCATCTCACGAATCATCTCAAGGAAACCGGCTATCACTACGCGCCGGATCCGTCGAGCCAAGGGGCTTGCACGATTGGTGGCAACGTGGCGACGAATAGCGGCGGGCCGCACACGTTGAAGTACGGCGTCACGGTCAATCATGTGCTGGGCGTCGAGGCGGTCATGCCGGACGGATCGGTCGTGCAGTTCGGCGGGCCGTGCGAGGACTCGCCGGGGTACGACCTGACCGGGCTGTTCGTCGGCAGCGAGGGGACGTTCGGCGTTTGCACGAAGGTGTGGGTGCGGCTGACTCGCAACCCGGAGTCATACCGTACGCTGCTCGGCGTGTTCGAGACAGTCGGCGACGCGACGCAAGCCATCAGCAACATCATCGGCACGGGGATCGTTCCCGCCGCGCTGGAGATGATGGATCAAGGCATCATCGGCGCGCTCGAAGCAGCGTTTCATTTCGGTTTCCCGCTCGACGCGGGCGCCGTGCTGCTCATCGAAGTGGACGGCCTCGAAGTCGCCGTTGAAGAGGAAGCCGTGCGCATCGAGTCGCTCTGCCAACAGTCCGCCGCGCGAGAGGTCCGGCGCGCGAACTCGACCAAAGAACGACAACTCCTTTGGAAGTGT
>CAYSHJ010001164.1:0-4752 GCA_964430385.1 uncultured Planctomycetaceae bacterium | reverse complement strand
TTGCAGAAGCTGGGCAACGTCGAAAGCAGTGCCGCACTGGGAGTCGTCTTCACCTCGCTGTTCGCGCTGGGCCTGTTGCTTCTGCGGGCGATCGCGGACAACGTCGACCTCGACCCCGACTGCGTGTTGTACGGCACGATCGAAACCACGGTGTTGGAAACGGTCGGTGGCAGCGGCGTGCCGCGAGCCGTCGTCGTCAATGCGGTCGTGCTGGTCATCAATCTTCTGCTGACCATTGGACTCTTCAAAGAGCTGCGACTGAGTGCCTTCGATCCAGCGTTGGGGACGACAGTTGGCATTCCCGCACATGTCATGCATTATGGCTTGATGGGCATCACGGCGATGACGCTTGTCGCCGCATTCGAGAGCGTGGGGAGCATTCTGGTCATCGCGATGTTGATCGTGCCGCCGGCGACGGCGTATTTGCTGACCGATCGCTTACCGCGATTGATCGGGTTGAGTTTGTTCATCGCGGCGCTCAGTTCGTTGCTGGGGCACATCGGGGCACTGACGTTGCCGCGGCTGATCTTCGACGTCAGCGACGCGAGCACCGCCGGCATGATGGCTGCCGCGGTGGGTTTTCTGTTCGTGCTGGCGATGTGCTTCGGACCGCGATACGGGTTGCTGAGCCGTTGGTGCCATCATGGTCTCCTGAAACTGCGCATCGCTGGAGAAGACGTGCTCGGCCGGCTGTACCGCTTGGAAGAAACGCCAAGTTCGAATGCCGACGTCGGACAGATTGCTAATCTGTCCCACGTTGCCGCGTCACCTGATCGCGCGACGACTTTGCGAGACATCACGACGTGTAGCTTGTGGGCGCGACTGGCCACATCCGCGCTCCGCTGGCGCGGTTGGATCGTCGGCCGCGCAGCGGAACTGCAACTCACCGAGCGTGGCCGCGAGGCGGCTCGGCAATTGGTCCGCTCACATCGCTTGTGGGAATCTTTCCTCGCGAAACACTTCGTGCTCGGCGAAGGCCGCTTCCACGAGAGCGCCGAACAGGTCGAGCACTTTCTCGATGGCGAATTGATCGCCGAACTCGATCACGATCTCGATCGCCCCGGCGTCGACCCGCACGGCCGCTCAATTCCCAGCCGTTCGGAGTGACGCGAACCTTTACGGCAGCACGCGAATTCGCAGTTGCTTGAACTCGACCGGCGAGCCTTCGGACTCGAGGCACAAGAAACCTGTTCGCGGTTCGCAGCCAGTGCCGCCGGAGACTTCTTCGCCGTTGACCCACAGCCGGACCTCACCGTTGATCGCGCGGACGTAGTAGTGGTTCCACTCGTTGATGCCCTTGCTGAGATTTTTACGCGGGAAACTGCGGCTGCTGGTGGGCGCCACGGGCGGAAACGGGGTCATCTTGGACTTGCCGACGGGAAAGACATCTCCGTGCGTCGTGAACCAATCGGGCTTCTTACCGTTATTCTTCTCATATTGCTCGGCGTAACCGTGATCGAGCACTTGCACCTCGATCCCGTGCGGCAGTTGATTGGGCTTGAGGGCGCTGAGAGACTCTTCGGTCGCCCACACGAAGATTCCCGAATTGCCGGCTGATTTCAGATGCCGCCACTGCGCGGCGAGTTCAAAGTTCGTGTACGGCTCCTTGGAGCGGATGACACCCACGGGGCTGCCGGTGCAGTGACCGACGCCGTCTTTCCAGGACCACGTTTCGGGATCGAGATTGACGTGAGCGAAGTCCTCCTCGCCGAGTTCCTTCCAGCCGAGGCCCGTGCCGTCGATGACCGCTTTCGGCAAAACGAGTGTTTCTTCGGCATGTGCGGTGGTTCCGCGGAAGACGCTCAAGCAGCCAGCGGTGGTGACAATCAACGCGAGCAGAAGTTTTGGCTTCGAGTTCATGGGTCGTCCTCAATGTGGTCAATCGGCAATGCACCAGTGCTCCCGGGCCAGCACTCCGAATGCTTCCCGTGCCCGAACGCTCGGACTCGGAGCATCGTGGCCCCAGATTGGCCGACTTGCAACCGTGCGGCAAATCCATTCCAAGTGTGTCGCGCCGCGACGCCTTAGAGCGTCTAACAGAATGAGAAATGTAACCCGAAGCGTAAGCGAGGGCGTTGGGAAATCCGCGACGAAGTCGGCCCTCGCTTACGCTTCGGGTTACATTTTGTTCGACGTTCTTACGACGCATCCACCACGCGATCTCAGCGAGCATGGCCATGTACGACTTCGTGCTTACCAACGGCACCGTGATTGATCCGGCAGACGGGTTGAATGCTCAGCGGAACGTCGTTCTGCAAGGGGGCCGAGTGGCGGCGATCCTTGATTCAGGCGCACCTGTGGTGGCGCAGCAGACGCTCGATTGCACGGGCCTGTTGGTCGTGCCGGGGTTGATCGACTTCCATGTGCATGTCTTTCCCGGAGTCAGCAACTTCGGCGTTGATCCCGACGAGACCTGCTTGGCTCGCGGCGTGACAACGGTGCTGGATTTCGGCACGGCGGGCGGGTTGATCTTTGATGGCTTTCGGCGGTTTGTGATCGATGCCGCGACGACTCGCGTCAAAGCGCTGATGCTGATCGCGGGGCAAGGCCTGATCAGCAGCAACGACACGAAGCCGGCGCTCGGCGAATTGTGGGACATCGCGTATTGCGATGTCGCCGGCTGCGTGCAGGCGGTCGAGAAGCATCGCGACTGCGTGGCGGGCATCAAAGTACGGTGCATGGACAACATCTCGCGCGACGGCCAGAACGAGGCGGATGGGTTGCGGCGTGCTCGGCTGGCAGCCGATGAAACCAAGCTTCCGTTGGTTGTGCATCCGGCCAATTCGTCGCTGACGATAGATCATATCCTAGAGACGCTGCGATCCGGCGACGTGTTGACTCACTGCTATCACGACAAGAACTGCAAGCTGGTCGATGCACGCACTCAGGTTTGGCCCATCCTTCGCGAGAAGCAGCGTCAAGGCGTGCTGCTCGATGTCGGCCACGGCTCGGGCAGCTTTTCGTGGCGCGTCGCGGAAGCGATGTTGGATCAAGGCGTCTTTCCCGACTTCATTGGCAGCGACTTGCACAGCTACAACGTGGATGGACCGGTGTTCGATTTGGTCACGACGCTTAGCAAGTTCCTGCATTTGGGAATGAGCGTTCCGGAAATTATTCGTCGATCGACAAGCAATTGCGCGGCGTGGCTCGGCATGGCGGACGAAATCGGCACATTGAAACCGGGAGCTTGCGCCGACATCACGGTGTTGGACATCGTCGATGGCGAGTTTCCGCTGATCGACGCCGAAGGCCAGACGGAGATCGGTCGGCGACGATTCGAGGTGCGGCATTGCTTCCGTGCGGGACGACGGGTTGGATTGTTGCCGCCAACGTAGCCGTCACGCTCCGCGTGACGAGCCGAACGTGTATCGGCGCCGCTTGCGCGATTCATCGTTCCGAGCGATAGGACGTCGCTGGCGTGCTCGGCTCATCACGCGGAGCGTGATGGCTACGTTGATCGCTTGGCCGTCTCACGCGATCACATCCCAGATCGGTTCGCCGCCGTGAGCGATGTGGATCGGGCGGTCGATGCGGTCGGGGACGGTCAGGTGCGGGTCGATGCCGAGCAACTGATAGATCGTGGCGACGATGTCGCCGGGCGAGACTGGATGGCTGATGGGATACGCGGCCTGCTTGTCGGATTCGCCGAAGACGCAACCGGGCTTCACGCCGCCACCGGTGAGCAGACTGAAACCGCATTGTGGCCAATGGTCTCGGCCAGCCTTGCCGTTGACCTTCGGCGAGCGGCCCATCTCACCCATCACGACAACCAGCGTGCTGTCGAGCAAGCCGCGGGATTCGAGGTCTTCAATCAGCGCGGGATACGCCTTGTCGAGGATCGGCAAGTTCGCATCCTTCAACATGCCGAAGTTGTTTTCATGCATATCATACGAATGGCCGTACTTTCCGAAGATTTCGGCATGAACGCTGATGAACGGCACGCTGGCCTCGACGAGTCGTCGGGCCACCAGCAAGCTTGAGCCGCTCAGATTGCGGCCGTAGCGATCGCGCAGCGAGTCTGGTTCGCGAGACAGATCGAAAGTGTCGCGCGTCTTGCTCGACGTCAGCATGTCGAACGCTCGTTGTTGGAAGTGATTGAGTCGCTCGACGGCTCCGGACTGGCGCGTCTTTTCGAACTGAGCATCAAGTTGGTCGAGAATCGATCGTCGACGATCCAGGCGATTCGCGGTGACGTCTGGCAGTTCATCCAGCGACGCCAACTTCGGTTCGCCCCTGGGGATGACCTGATCGTAGAAGGCCATGCGCGGCTCACGATCGAACTTTGGTTCACAGACGCTAAAGAGCGGATCGTATTGGCTTCCCAAGAACCCGCCGTATGGTCCCGGCCGCCGAATGCCGGGGTACATCGAGCTCTCGCCCCAACCGGGATAGCACGGCAGGCAGACCGCCCCCGGCATGTCGCGCGGGCTCATGCCGAGATACTGGCAAACCGCGCCGATGTCGGGAGGGTCAGTCGGTTCGGGCCGCAACTGAGCAAAGTTGCCGCCGCTGTAGCCAGTCATGATATTCAGCGGGTTGTGAGCGTTGTAGCCGTGCGTGACCGACCGAATCAGACACGCCTTGTGCATGAGCTTGGCCGTGTTCGGCAGGTGCTCGCAGATTTGCAGCCCCGGCAGCGACGTGCTGATTGGCTGAAACTCGCCGCGTACTTCGATGGGCGCGTCCGGTTTCATGTCGAACATGTCCTGCTGGCTCGGCTCGCCGAGCAGATTGAACAAGATCACCGACTTC
>CAYSHJ010001163.1:0-4566 GCA_964430385.1 uncultured Planctomycetaceae bacterium | reverse complement strand
CGCGATGCGATCTATGCGGCGGAACTGAGTCCCAATGGCAAGTTGCTCGCGACTGGCAGCTATGACCAGAAGGTCAAGCTGTGGGATGTGGCGACCGGTCAAGAAGTGCGAACGCTGCACGGGCACAACGACGCGGTGTTCGATCTGGCGTTTCATCCGAACGGGCAGATGTTAGCGACGGCCAGCGGCGACCGCACCGTGAAGCTGTGGAGCGTCGTGACGGGCGAGCGGCTGGATACGCTCAATCAGCCGGAGAAGGAACAGTACGCCGTCGCGTTCAGCCCAGATGGCAAACGCATCGTTGCCGGCGGTGTCGATAAACGGATTCGCGTTTGGGACATCACCGCCGGGGGCAAGGAGGGTACGAACCTCCTGGTGTTTGCACGATTCGCTCACGAAGGAGCGATCCTCAAGCTCGTCTTTTCTCCGGACGGACAATCATTAATCTCCTCGGCTGAGGACCGGCGGATCAAGCTTTGGGAGACGAAGTCGATCACGCAACTCAAGGTGCTGGAGCGTCAACCCGACTGGCCGCAGGCGTTGGCCCTTTCGCCGGACAGTGAGCGATTGTTGGTCGGTCGTTTGGATGGGTCATTGGCGAATTACTCGATCGCGAATGCGGGGCAAGGTGTTGTCAGCGCGACCCCGCTGACGGGCGATCCGGTGCCGGCGTTGCCTGGCGATTCGGTGCCGCCGACGGAATCCAATGAACTCGAACCGAACAACGAGCCAGCTCAGGCGATGGTGCTGACCGTGCCCGCAACCGTCAACGGCGCGATCGCTCAAGCAAGGGATATCGACTTGTTTCGCTTCACAGCAAAGGCCGGACAGACTTGGGTGATGGAAACGAACGCCGCGCGAAAAGGCTCGCCGGTCGATACAAAGATTGAGGTGCTGACGGCCGATGGCAAGCCGGTGCCGAGGCTTGTGCTGCAAGCGGTGCGCGAGACGTTCAACGAATTCCGGCCGATCGACTCCAACGGGCCGGACATCCGGCTCAAGAACTGGGAAGAGATGGACCTTAATCAGTTCCTCTACATCGGTGGCGAGGTGCTGAAGAGTTTTCGCATGCCGCAAGGACCGGACTCCGGCATGCAGATGTACAACTTGGGTGGCAAGCGAGTTTGTTACTTCGACACCAGCGCGAGGATTCATGCATTGGACGCGCCGTGCTACATCGTCGAGCCGTTTCCGGTCAGGACGAAACTCATCGACAACGGCCTGCCGGTCTACACGCTGAACTTCGAGAACGATGACGACGGCGAACGCGAACTGGGCAACGACAGCCGGTTAATGTTCACGGCTCCGGTCGACGGGACGTATCTCGCGCGAGTCACGGATATGCACGGCTTCGGCAGCGACAAGCATGTCTACTCGCTGACGATTCGCGAGCCGCGCTCCGATTTCAGCGCCAGTATCGCGGCCGGGCGCGACGCGACAATCGGTCTCGGCAGCGGCCAGCGCGTGACGTTTCAGATTGATCGCGTCGAAGGCTTCGATGGCGACGTGCGGTTCGAAATCGCGGGCTTGCCAGAAGGATTTTCGATGTCAACGCCGGTCGTCGTGCAAGCCGGACACTGGCAAGCCAAGGGCGTCATCAACGTCGCGCTGGATGCGAAGGCTCCGCCGAAAGAGGCTTGGGCACAGGTCAAGGTCAGCGCCACGGCGATGATTCACGGCGTGCCGGTGGTCAAAGAGGTGGGCCATTTGGGCGAAATTAAGCTCGGGGATCGGCCGAAGTTCTTGGTGACGCTATCGCCCAATCTGCCAGTCGCCGAAGTCGCCAGGCTTCGGGCCGACGGCGACCAGCCTCCCCGAACTCTGCCGGGTTCGGCGACATCTGACGATGGCGTCCCCGAAATCATGATCGAACCGGGCAAATCGGTGATGGCGATGCTCCGTATTGAGCGTTTCGACAACTTTCAAAACGAGCAACGCTTCGACGTCGAGAACCTGCCGCACGGAATCATTGTGGACAACTTGGGACTGAGTGGCGTGATGATTCGTCAGGGCGAGACGGAGCGGCAGATTTTCATCACTGCTTCCAGTTGGGTACCGGAAACGAACCGGCTAATCTACGGCATCTCGCAGGCGGACGGGAATCAAGCCTCAAGGCCGGTGCGGTTGATTGTGAAGCGTGCGGGCGCGGCAGCGCAAGCATCGCCATGATCGTGCAACAACCTCAGGAGTCGCGTTGTGTCGCCGGTCATCATGCGTCAGCGAGTCGTCTTTCAAGGCCGCGTGCAAGGAGTCGGTTTCCGGTACACAACGGCGTCGATCGCTCGACGGTACCCGGTCTTGGGGTTTGTCCGGAATCTGCCTGATGGCTCGGTCGAACTGATCGCCGAGGCGGATCGTTTGGTGCTGGCGCAGTTTCTCGTGGACATTGCCTCGGAGTTTGCCGGCCACATTCGGAAGCAGGACGTCAGCGATGTGCCTCGCGACAAACCGTTCGGCGCGTTTGAGATTCGGCGTTGAAGACACGTTGAAGCCGTCTCGTCGCGACGACGGAAGTTCGTGGCCCCGCCCATCCCGAGCCGCTTTCCACAGCAGGGCGCTGGGAACCGATGGTTTGTCGTCGCACAACTTTCCTTCGCCGGCTTCGTTCAGTAGAGTTCTCGCCAACGCGGACCTCCGAAACGACGTAAAGCCGCCGATTGTTTGTCGTTGCCGGCTGACATTCGTCACGAGCTGGTCTGGAAGATTTGACTTTTTCCCTGTTCGCAGCGAGGAATGATGACGTCGCCATTGCTTTTCAACCCCGCTCTGTTAGCCGCAGGCGCGGCCAAAGAAGTCGGTCCGGTCATTTCCTCATTCGAGTGGATTTTGACGAGCATAGTGGTGGGCTTGCTGCTCGCCGGCCAATTTGCCTTTTTGTACATGACGCGGACTGGCATCATCGCACGGGCGACGACCAAGGAGTCTGTGCGTCAGCCGATGTTCCTGATGATGCTGGGCTTGGCCGCGCTGCTGTTGGTGGTCAACACGTTCCTGCCGTTCTTTTCGCTGGGGCAGGACATCAAGATGCTCAAGAGCTGTGGCTTGATGACGATCCTGTTTTCCGGATTGTTGTTATCCACGTGGACAGCCAGCACCAGCATCGCCAGTGAAATCGAAGGTCGTACGACGATGACACTGCTGTCCAAGCCGATCAACCGGCGGCAATTCATCGTGGGAAAATACTTCGGCATCCTGAACGCGACAATGATTTTGGTGATTCCTCTGGTGGTTCTGTTCTGCCTGTTGCTGTTCTACAAGGTTGGTTACGACGCGCGCGAGTCGTCCAAGGAAGTGCCGACATTCTTCGAGGTGGGTGACGGTTTTCTGGCGTACCTGCCAAATCCCGAGCGGTTCAAAGAAGTGATTCAAGTGCTCCCTGGAGTTTTATTGATCGTCCTGGAGATCGCCGTGATGACGGCGGTGAGTGTCGCGATTTCGACGCGGACGCCGATGGTCGTCAATGTGGTGTCGTGTCTGGCCATTTTCGTGGTCGGCCATCTGACGCCGGTGTTGGTGAAGGAGGGCGTGTTTAATATCGAGTTCGTGTCATTCACGGCACGCCTGATTGCGACGGCGCTGCCGGGGTTGGAATGGTTCAATATGGAGGCCGCCGTGGCTACGGGTGACATGGTTCCTCCGGTGTATCTGGCACACGCGGCGTTGTATGGCGCGGCGTACACGGCGGCCATGATTCTGTTGTCTTTCATCTTGTTCGAGGACCGCGACCTGGCGTAAATGGACACTCGACGTTCCAGCGAACCGCCGAGGCGGTTTGTTCGAGCACCCGCTCGACGCACGGACGGACCTGCTCGGGCCGTACCAGTTCGTGTTTTGAAGGAGATCCATGATGGAGACTCCATTTCGTCGAGTGTTTCCGTCGCGAGACCTGTCTCGAGGCTTGGTTCGCTGGGCTTGGATGTGGTCGCTCGTGTCGGCCGTTGCGTTCGGTGGACTCCTGTTCGGTGGTTATTTGTTACTGGATTTACTGGTGAATCGCGGTGAAGTCGTCTTCACCAACCCATCGGACGTTGACGACTACGAGAGCCTGACTCAAGCCCTGCCGCGCGCAGTGCACCTCGCGGCGCACCTGGAGGACCAACCGTTTCGGGTGGGGCGGAAACTTTTCGACCAAGGAGTGCGAGCGACCGCCTGGGCGGCGCGCTCCGAGCCCTGGGGCGGAATCGTCGCCTGGCTGGTTATAAGAATTCCACCGCTGTGCTCGACGAGTTCGGCGCTGGCCACATTACTGTTCACCACGGTCGCGCTGGGATTGCTCATGAGTTTGTCGGCGTCGCAAGTTCGCTCCTTGTCCTTTCGGATCTCGCAAGAAGTGGCGACGCGATTACGGCAGTCGTTGCACCGGCAAACGCTGCGACTGGGGCCCAGCGACCTCGAAGACGATGCCGGCGAAGTCGCGTTTCTGATGTTCACCGGCGATGTCGAACGCCTGCGCGAGGGCATCCAGGCATGGCTGGAACGCATGACGCGGCATCCTTTTATGCTGACCGTACTGCTTTGCGTCGTGTTGACGACGCATTGGGTACTGGCGTTGCAGTGCCTGGTGCC
>CAYSHJ010001162.1:0-4103 GCA_964430385.1 uncultured Planctomycetaceae bacterium | reverse complement strand
CACGTCACGCTCCAAGGCTCGTAAGCGTCGCAGTCATAACGCGATCAAGCCGCTGAACTTGACGACGTGTCCACAGTGCAGCAACCCGGTGCCTAATCACGCTATCTGCCCGAACTGTGGCCATTACCACGGTCGCAGCTACGACGTTGGCAACGAGGAATAATCCGCATGCGGATCGCGCTGGACGGTATGGGAGGCGATTACGCTCCCGGCCCGAATATCGAAGGCGCCCTCTCGGCGTTGCAGGCTCACCCCGAGCTGGAAATCGTGCTCGTGGGTGATCAGTCGCAGATGAAGCTGCTGTTGCAACAATCGGGATACTCCGGCGAACGGTTGACGCTGCGCCACTCCGACAGTTGGGTCGGCATGGAAGAAAAGCCGACCGAGGCCCTGCGCAAGAAGCCGAATTGCTCGATCGCCGTTTGCTGGCAGTTGATGGCCGGCCGCGACGTCGATGCCGTCGTCAGTGCGGGTCACACGGGAGCGGTCGTCGCGGCGGGACTAAAGACGCGGCTGTATTTGAAGAACGTCAAGCGGCCTGGAATCGCGGTGGCTCTGCCAACGATCAAGGGCAGGGCGGTGCTGGTCGATGTCGGCGCGAATCCGGCGGCGCGGCCGGAGCATCTCTTTCAGTACGGCGTCATGGGGCTGGTGTATGCTCGCGACGTGCTGGGCATCTCGAATCCGCGTGTCGGACTGATGAACATCGGCAGCGAAGACGGCAAAGGGAACGACCTCTACCGCGAGACACACTCGCTGTTGCAGAACAGCCGGCTGAAGGACGTTTACGTCGGCAACATCGAGGGACGCGATCTGTATCAAGGCGGAGCCGATGTCGTCATTTGCGAAGGCTTCGTCGGTAATGTCGTGCTGAAGGTCAGCGAGGGCATGGCTGACTTCTTGTTTAAGACCGTCGCCCGCGACGTGATCGGCCAGTTGTCGTCGGAACGCGATCAGGGCATGCAGGCTCTGCACAACATCAGCAAAAAGTACCAGTACAGCGAAGAGGGTGGCGCGCCGCTGCTGGGTATCGACGGCATCTGCATCATCTGTCACGGGTCGAGTAATGGGCATTCGATCCGCAACGCCTTGAAAGTTGCAATGAAGTTCAAGGATCGCAACATCAACGCCTCGATCTCCGCCGAGTTGATGGACATGCCGCTGGAAGTTGTTTAGACGGTTCGGCGGACGGAGGTGGAGTCGTCCCGAAACCGGCCCCGTGCATTCGCCTTCATCGCATCGCCTCCCACATATCCACATTACCGCCACAAACGCTGAGGGAAATTACGGCTCTCCGCCAGTCGTGTTGATTCGTGTGTCGAATCAGCCGCAGGGCGCTAGCCCCGGTTTTTTTCTGCACAAACCGGACGCTCGCGCGTTCCGGCTCACCCGAGAATCAAGCGGTGACAAAGCACTAGGGAATCGTATCGGTGATCGTTTTCGTCAACGCGGGTATAACGATGCCGTCAATTTCGACTTCTGCTTCCTTCTCTTCGGACACTGTCCCGTTGCCCTGAGCGGTGATGTCTCGGGAAGGTGCCGAGTCGGCCAGTTGGTCTCCCTGTAAGCGGCCAAAGACGTGTCCGCCAATCGCGCCGATCAGGTATCCGACGCCGCTGGGACCGAAGACGCCCAAGGTATCGAACGCTCCGCCGATGTACGTGCCGTAGGCCGGATAGAGGATGTGATACGCCTCGAGCTGCGTCTGCGAATCGGATTCCGTCAGAACATAGCCCAGCGCGTCGTTCGTAGCTTTCGCCTCGTGATATAGCGGCACGATGGGTAGCAAGTAGATCGCCGCGTACGTCCCTTTCCATTCGCGTCGAGCGAAGTCCTTCGCGTGCCCGGCCTCGTGAATCGCGATGGACGGGACGTCGGAATAAATATGCATCGTGTTCGTGAACGGGTTGTAGTGATCGCCGCCGATGACTCGTCCCGGCAGAATCGTCTCTCCCAGGACGCTCAGCGTGCCCAGTGTGTATCGCCAACCGGCTCCGACGGATTCATTCGCCGCCAAGCGTCGCCAATCGTCTCCGGGGTGATACTGATTCAGCCGGACTTTGACGGAAGCCAGTTCGTTCTTCGCCAGATAGTCCGCGACCGCGGTTTCGGTCTGCGGTCCGATGCGATGATTGTCGACGCGCCGATCCCACAGAACGATCTTGTCGGGAATGCCGAACACCCAACCCACGCTGTCGAGCACCGTGTTCGGCTGGCCGCGCTCGATCTGCTGCTGCGACGTCAGGGCCTCCAGTTCCGCCGACGTCCGATAGCCACTGGCCGAGCCGAACTGATACGGCATCGTGGCACATCCGCTCAACAATCCTGTGACGATCAACGCCAGTCCGAGAGCCGCAAGTGGGCCGAGAAGTTGCGGAGTCCGCCAAAGTTTCGAGTGTCGCAGAAAGATGCGCGAGGCACGCATAGTGAGGACTTACCGAATGGGAAGCGGAGACGTGGTGAGTCCGAATGGGAACAGTTCAGCGAGCGCTACCAACCGGTGGGATCGAGAAGGGGTGGCTTTGTATGTCGCGGGCTGAAACGCGGCAATCCCGGCTTGTGCGCACGACGCACTTTGCAGACGCCCCGCCCCCGGCCTTGTGCCGGGGGTTCAACGGCTTTTGCACTACTGAATCGATCGTGAGGATAAACGGAACCGTCACCAAGTGCGGAGGCACGGCGTCATCCGTGTAAGTGCGATGCTTTGTGGACCGCAACAGCCGGAATCCGTTTCGCACAAGAATGCGTATCGCCTCAGCGGGCCGTGTGGCGGGCAATCGGGCGCTCATGCGCCCACCTCGATGGTCTCGCAACCGGCGTCTTCCGAGATGGGCAGGTTCAATTGCTGACGTCACCAAGCCAACGAAGTGCGAGTCGGCAACACTTCGGGGTTTTTCTTCTTGATCGAAGTTCAACTCAACATGAATGGAGGGCTGCGTTCCGCCGTAGGCGGACAGCATTCCCAGGGAAGGCAGGGATCGCCATGCGGTGGGACTCGTGCTGGAACCGGTAGCTGCTCAACTCATGGCACTGTGAGTTCCACCTGGTTGCCGTCGATCAGCACGCGCACTCCGTTACGAACAAGAACCCGCAAGCCCAGTAATGGCAATCTGGGCACGGCGGGATGGTGGTCGGGATAGACCGCTATTCCATCGAAACAATTCAACACGACGCCGTCGATCACGAGATCGCATTCCGCGAGCGGGACGACTTGCTGATTGACCTTGATGAAGCCGACTTGTCGCAATGCCAATCCCGCCCAATCGCGCAGTTGGTCGTGACGGATGGAAAAGTTGTGGGAGTGCCCGGTATCGAGAATCGCGGGAAACGGCGGCGAACGATGCCCGCCCGCCGACAAGGCCACTGAAATGGCGATCTGAAACGGACGCAACAACACCGGCCCTGTGGGCGTCACCACGGTTCCTGGCTGCTCAGGAATGAGAAGTTTCATCAGCGGTCTCGAACTCGAAGAACGAAGGATCGACCTCTTCCGCATCCAGTAAAGCTCGCAACTGGTCGTACTGGTGCTGCGTGATGAGATAGTAAGACCGCGTGCCGTCGCTGACTTCAACGGGCGCTCCGTGCGTGATTGCTTCGCGCTGTTCTGGGGTGAGTTGTACCATGATTGTCGCACTCCTCGTCCGAGCCACTGCTCATTTTGAAACCACCGGCATTCTAGCACGAATCTTCGTCATGTCAGCTTTTCTTCGCATGCCTAAAAGACTTGAGACAGGCCGAGCCAATGCCCGGCCGATCGCACTTTACCAGCCGGATAAAGCTTGCGGGTTGGATTGCGGATACTGATTTCACGGACAGCCCAAACGGAGCATGCAGGACGGTTGTCCATGAAGAGCCGGGCTTCTTCACCGCGCAATCAATTCTTGGAATGCGGATCGTACGTGATGGACCGCTCACGATCCGTGCCTGCGCGAAACCGCGCCTGGTGCTACGGTTCGGCCTGCTCCGCAGCTCAGGATGAACGGGCACGACGGTCGACCAGGAGGGCGCGTGAAAATGAGCGGGGGGGGGGGCAAGCGCAGGATGAGTCGAGAAATTCGGAAAAGTCGGATTTTTCGTTCAGGTCAAAGTTCTTGAGAACCCGA